>JAFDDG010000148.1 GCA_019310965.1 Deltaproteobacteria bacterium | reverse complement strand
GTGCTTCAACAGCGTCTTCCCATGCATGCCGGAGATCAACGCTTCGGCGTTGGAGATGTCGGCCACAGGAAAGTTCAGGTTGGTAACGGCAGGCCCGACTTCGTCCAGGAAGCGCTGGTGCGGGATTTCATCGATCATCGCCAACCGTCGTTCCTCTCTTCAGATGCCTGTGGAGGCCGGCCTGCGCCCCCTTGCCCTGCGCCCCCGGGCCAAGGCACCGCTCCTCGGCCCATGTAGCCTGCTAGGCGTTCGGTGGCCCGCTGGGGATGTCCTTGAAGGGCAGGCCCTTGTCGGCGCGCGCCTCGGGCGGGAGCCCCAGAACGCGTTCGGAGATGATGTTGCGCAGCACCTCATCCGTGCCGCCGGCGATGCGAATGCCGGGAATGCTCAAGTAGCGATCCGTCCAGGAGCTCTGGATCACGCCGGCCTGGCCCTGAAGCCCGATGGCGTAGTCGGCCAGCTCCTGCATCAAGGAGCCCGCCACCAGCTTTGCGAGGCTCGCCTCTGGCCCCGGCAGGCCGCCCTTCGAGAGCGTCGTCAGGATCCGCTTGCCGGCGTTCTCGATGCCCTTCGAGCGCACGTAGAAGTCGGCCAGCTTCTGTCGCACCGCAGCATTGTCGAGCGGGCGGCTGCCGTCCGGCTGCGGCTCTGACGCCAGCGCCAGCAGCTCGTCGATCATGGCGTCGCCGCCAGCGGCGCCGATCGACGCGCGCTCGTTCATCAGCGTCGTGATCGCGACGCGCCAGCCGTTGCCGACCGCGTCGAGACGATACGCGTCGGGAATGCGCACGTCGCTGAAGAAGACCTCGTTGAAGATGCGTCCGCCGTTGATGGTGGTGATCGGGCGCACCTCCACTCCCGGTGCGTGCATGTCGACCACGAAGTAGGTGAGGCCGGCGTGTTTCACAGCGCTCGGGTCGTGGCGTGCCACGATCACGCCCCAGTCCGACCAATGGGCGCCGCTGGTCCAGATCTTCTGGCCGTTGATCAGCCAATCCTCGCCGTCGCGCACGGCCGTGGTGCGCAGGCCGGCCAGGTCGGAGCCGGCGGCGGGCTCGCTGAAGAGCTGGCACCAGATCTCCTCTCCGGTGATGAGCTTGGGGATCCACTTCTCCTTCTGCTCGTCGGTGCCGTGGGCGAGTATCGTCGGCCCGGCCATGCCGATGCCGATGGAAAAAATGTTAGGCGGAACCTCGAAGCACTGCTCCTCCTGAGCCCAGATGGCGGCCTGCATCGGCGTGGCGCCGCGGCCGCCGTACTCCTTCGGCCACGTGATGCAGGCCCAGCCCGCGTCGGCCTTCTGCTTCTGCCAGGCCTGGGATCTGTCTACGGCCTCGCGGTCCTCGGGTTCGGCCAGGGCGCCGCGCCGCTCGCCGTCTCCGAGGGGCTTCGCGTTGGTTTCGAGCCAGCTCCGCGCTTGGGCCCGGAAGGTCGCTTCGTCGGGGGTGTCGTTGAAATCCATTCCGCTTTCCTCTGCCGCTCTCAGGCCGCCGCCTGGGCTTCGATGCGGGTGATGAGTTGGTCGCGCCAGTGCGACGTGCTGCCCAGTATGGCTGCGTCGAACTTGGCGCGGCGGTAGAAGAGGTGGCAGTCGTACTCCCAGGTGTAACCGACACCGCCGTGCATCTGGATCATTTCGACCGTCGCCAGGTCGAATGCCTCGCTCGTCGAAATGCGCGAGAGGCAGGCGGCGACGGCGAGCTCCGGCGCGTCGTTCGAGAGCGCCCACGCGCCGTAGTAGCTGTTCGAACGGGCCAGCTCGAGCTCGCACCACAGATCGGCCAGGCGATGCTTGATGACCTGGAAGGAAGCCACCGGGCGCCCGAAGGCGAAACGGCCGAGGGTGAACTCCCGCGTGATGTCGAAGGCGCGCGCCGCGCTGCCCAGCTGCTCGAAGGCCATCAGCACGGCGGCGCGATCGAGCACGCGGCTCGCCAGGGCGGCGCCTTCGCCCTCGGCGCCGAGCAGCTCGGCCGGCGCGGCGTCGAAGCGCAGCCCGGCGACGGGTCGGCTGGGGTCGATCGAGTCGAGGGGCTGGCGGGTGACGCCGTCGCCCGTGAGATCCAGCAGCACGAGCGAGGTGCCGGCACTCGCCTGGGCTGCGACGACGGCGAAGTCGGCCACGCCGCCGTCGGGCACCGGCTGCTTGGCTCCCGAGAGCTTGCCGTCGTGGAAGCTGGCTCTCACCGCCTCCGTGGCGTTCTGCCCCGCCGCCTCGGTGAGGGCCAGTGTGCCGATGGCCTCGCCGGTGGCGAGCCGCGGCAGGTAGCGCTGTTTCTGCTCGTCCGAGCCCGCAAGCAACAGGGCTTCCGTGGCGAGATACGTGCTCGAGGCGAGCGGGATCGGAGCGAGCGCGCGGCCCACCTCTTCGGCGATCACCGCCAGCTCGAGCTGGCCGAAGCCGGCGCCGCCGTAGCTCTCGGGAATCGCCGTTCCGAGCCAGCCGAGCTCCGCGGCGCCCTGCCAGAGCTCCCGCGAGTACGGCTGGTCCGACTCGAGCACCGCGCGACACGCGGCGAGCGGAGCGTTCTCTGCCAGGTAGTCCCGCGCGGTCTGCTGCAGGAGCTTCTGGTCCTCGGAGAAATCGAAGTTCATGGCATCTCCCCTGGGACGTGTCGTCAGGTCCCGGCGTCGTCGAGAAGCGGGCGTCCACGGTTCAACGGATTGATCGAGCTGTCAACCAGCCGGCAAGCCTCGATCTGTCTATTGTCCGGGTATTCCAAGCCGGAGGCTTCGTGTCGACGCCGATCGTTCTGCCCGATTCCGCAGAGTCCATCTCGCCCGAGTGGTTGACGCGGGTGCTGTCCGAGCGCTTCCCCGGCGCGCGGGCCGAGCACGTGGAGGTGGTCGACGCGCACAGCGGCACGACCGGTCGCGCGCGCCTGCGCGTGCGCTGGCAGGCGGGCAGCGACGCGCCGACGGCGCTCTTCGCGAAGCTGGCGCCCACCGACCCGATCCAGCGGGAGATGGTCGTGTCGATGGGAATGGGGCGCCGCGAGGCGCGCTTCTACGCCGAGCTGGCCGCGGAGCTGCCGGTTCGGGTCCCGGCGCCGATCTGGGCCGGTTGGAAGGACGACGGCAGCGCCTACTTCATGCTGATCGAGGATCTGGCGGAGGCGGGCTGCGGCTTTCCTTCCTCCGCCGCCGATGACGCCGGCGAGCATGCCCGCGGGATGATGGACACGCTTGCAACACTGCACGGGCGCTACTGGAACAGCCCGCGCTTTGCCGAAGATCTCGCCTGGATCGAGGCGCCGATGCGCGGCGCGGTGGGGCCGCTGCTGGTGGGTGCAGCGGTCGAGCAGTTCGGTGAGCGCATGCCGGACGCTTTCCACCGACTTGCCGACCTCTACATCCAGCACACCGATTCCCTGAATGATCTGCTGGACGACGGCACGCCGACCCTGGTGCACGGCGACTGTCATCTCGGCAATAGTTTCGTCGATGCCGGGCGAGTGGGACTTCTCGATTGGGCCTGCAGCTGTCGTGCCCCCGGATTCCGCGACGTGGCCTACTACCTGTGCAACTCGCTGCCGATCGAGCGGCGCCGCCAGCTCGAGCGTCCGCTGCTCGAGCGTTACCTGGCCGGCCTCGCGGCGGCCGGCGGTGCGGCGCCGGATTTCGATACCGCCTGGCAGCTGCTGCGCCGCTACGCCGTCACGTCGTGGGTCGCCGCCACGGTGACGGCGGCCGCGGGCAGCCGCATGCAGAGCGAGGAGATCGGCCAGCGTGCGATGGAGCGCGCCACGGCGGCGATCGTCGACTTCGATACGCCGGCGCTGCTGTGTCGGGAGCTGGGAGTCTGACTCGAGGCTTCGGACTCGTCTGCGGCCGTGGCACTGGTGATGGCGGCGGCTGGGGACTAGCGTCCCGGCATGGATGCGCGCAGCGAGGCCGTCGTTCGTTGGCTGGAACACCAACTCGGCGGCCGCGTCGTGGAGATCGAGATGCAGCCGCGCTGGCGGCCGGTGTGGTTCGCCGAGCTGGAGCGCGGCGGCGAGCGTGTGCCGCTGTGCGTACGCGGCGACCGCACCGACGCGCACCACGGCTTCTCCCTCGAACACGAGATGAAGCTCCAGCGGCTCCTGCACGAGCACGGGATCCCGGTGCCGCAGGTGCACGGCTGGATCGACGAGCCGCGGGCCTACGTGATGGATGTGGTTCCCGGTCGCGAGGACTTCGCCGAATCGGGGGATGCCGAGCGCGACGCGGTGATGGACCACTACATGGAGATCCTGGCGGCGATCCATCGACTCGACATCGGTCCGTTCGTCGACGCCGGCCTGACCCGCGCCGAACGTCCGGAAGATTCCGGCCGCATCGGCATGCAGACCTACGTGGATGCGTACCGCGCCGGCAAGAAACGTCCTGATCCCTTCCTCGAGTTCTGCCTGGCCTGGCTGCGGCGCAATCCGCTGGGTGGCCCGGTGCGGGAGAGCGTGATCGTCTGGGACTCCGGGCAGTTCCATCACGCGCAGGGCAGGGTGATCGCGCTGCTCGATCTCGAGATCGGCCACATCGGCGATCCGATGATGGATCTCGCCGGCTTCCGCATGCGGTCCAGCGTGG
>JAFDDG010000104.1 GCA_019310965.1 Deltaproteobacteria bacterium | reverse complement strand
CTCGGGGCCCTTCTGCCCAGTGTCCGGTGCGGACGTAGCCGGTGCAAGCCGCGGCGCGCGGTGCCTTCAGCGCTGATAGAATGCCTCTCCCATGAGTGAAGAGCTACTCAACATCAAGCGCTCCTCGCGCGATCCGGAGCAGCTGCGCCAGAGCCTCGAAGCCTGGCTCGCGAGGCAGCTGCCCCGGGGCGCGGAGCCGCGGATTCCCGAGGTGTCGAGCCCGTCGAGTTCGGGCATGTCGAGCGAAACGCTGCTCTTCGACGCGCATTGGACCGAGGATGGTGACGAGCGCAGCGGCGAGTTCGTAGCGCGGGTGGAGCCCGGTGCCGGCGATGTGCCCGGGTGGAGCCCGGTGCCGGCGATGTGCCCGTCTTTCCGGAGTACGACCTGCAGGCGCAGTTCGAGGTCATGCGTCGCGTGGCACGGCGTGGCGCCATTCCCGTGCCGCGGGTGCTCTGGCTCGAGCTGGACCCCGGACCGATCGGCGCGCCCTTCTTCGTGATGGAGCGGCTATGCGGCCGCGTACCGCCCGATGTGATGCCCTACAACATGGGGAGCTGGCTCTCCGAGGCGGCCCCCGCGGATCGCCAGCGGCTCGAGCACGCCACGGTGGGCGTGCTGGCGAAGCTGCACGGCATCGATGTCGAGAAGGACGATTGGGGCTTTCTCGAGTTCGACCTGCCGGGCGACACGCCGCTGCGGCGACACGTCGAGAACCAGAGGCGCTATTACGCGTGGGCGCGGGAGGATCGCCGGCACGCGGTGCTGGAACGCGCATTCGACTGGCTCGAGGCGCACTGGCCCGACGACTCGGGCCCAGCCGTGCTCAGCTGGGGCGATTCGCGCATCGGCAACGTGATGTACGGCGAGTGGGAGCCGGTGGCGGTGCTCGACTGGGAGATGGCGGCGCTCGGCCCGCGCGAGCTCGATATCGGTTGGCTCGTCTTCATGCACGCCTTCTTCGAGGGCATCGCGGGCCAGCTGGGTCTGCCCGGCTTGCCGGACTTCCTGCGTCCGGAGAACGTTGCCGCGCACTACGCGACGCTCACCGGGTACCAGCCGGCGGACCTGCCGTGGTACCAGGTGTACGCCGCCCTGCGGCACGGCATCGTGATGTCGCGCGTGCGCGCGCGTCAGGTCCACTTCGGCGAGGATGTCTGGCCGGACGATCCGGACGAAGCGATCCCGCACTGCGCGGCGCTCCGGGCGATGCTCGACACCAGCGACTGAAGGAGGAACGCGCCATGAACCCGATCACAGCGATCGTGCCCATGGACGAGGGCTTCACGCATCAGGTGACCGAGACTTTTTCCAGTGTCGGTACCAGCGATCCGTCTTGGACCGAGAAGGTCTGCGCCATGGCGATGGCGCGGGACGGAAGTCTGCAGATCGGCTTTGGCCTGGGCAAGTACACCAATCGCAACGTGATGGACGGCTACGCCGCGCTCTCGCGCGGCGCGGAGCAGCTGACCGTGCGCGCGAGTCGCCGCCTCGCGCCGCGGCCGGAGCTGACGGCGATCGGCCCCATCCACTACGAGGTGATAGAACCGCTCGAGAAGGTGCGCTTCCGTCTAGAGCCCAATGACTGCCAGCCCATCGCCTTCGACTGGCTCTTCGAAGCCGCCGTGCCGCCCTTTCTCGAGGAGCGAACGCATCTACGTGCCGAGTACCGCGTGATGTCCGATCTGGTGCGTTACCACCAGACGGGGGTGTGCTCCGGCTGGATCGAGCTCGACGGCCAGCGCACCGAGATGACACCGGAGACCTGGGTCTCGACCCGCGATCATTCCTGGGGCGTGCGTTACGACGTGGGTCCGCCGCCGGCGGACATGGAACCGCGGCCGCAGATTCCGCCGGGCATCGGCTTCATGATGATCTGGTGCCCTGTCTTGATGGAGCGGTCGGACGGCTCGCGCTACGCGCTGCACCTGCACTTTACGCGCATGCAGGCGCCGGGCTTTCAGCAGAAGATGGTGACTGCCGGCGTGGAGCACCCGGATGGGACCCGGGAGGAGATCACCGAACTCGAGCCGGAGCTCTCCTTCGATCCGCACAACCGACGGCTGCTCGGCGGCAAGCTCCACGGCACCATGGCGGACGGCAGCGGGCGACCGCTCGAGATCGAAGTGATGGGCGACACCGGAGTGCATCTGGGCGCCGGGCTCTACTTCGGCCTCGAGGGTCACCACCACGGCGAGTGGCGCGGCGAGCTGCACGTCGAAGGCGAGCGCATTGCCGATTGCCGCACGCCCGATGCGGCGCGGCGCCTGCACCAGATCCGGGACACGGCAGTTCGCGTCCACGATACGGTGGGAGGCGCCACCGGCTGGGGCAACTGCCAGCCGATCGCATATGGGCCGTGGCCCGCGCTCGGGCTGCCGGACGATCCTTGGATGTAGCGCCGCGGGTCCGAAGACCGCGGCCGTGGGAGGTGGCATGAAGAAGCTCCTCGCGATTCTGGCTGCCCTGGTCGTCGTCGGCGTCGCCGCGTACTTTGCGGTCGGTGGCAGCGCCGGACTCGTGGAGGCGGCGTTGCCGGAGTTCCCCGTTCTGCCGACGCCCACGTTGCGGCTCGCCGACGAGCGCGGCGGCGAGATCTATTTCGCGACGCGCACCCCGACGGACCTCGATGTGATTCTGGCGGACGCGGCGGATGGCATCGCGACGACGGGCATGGGCACGCTCTTCATGCCGGAAGAGGCCGCGGCGGAGTCGCCAGTGCCCGCGATGGTGGTGTTGCACGGCAGCGGCGGCATCACGCCGGGGCGCGAGATGGAATACGGCAAGCTGCTCTCCGACAGCGGCATCGCTGCCTTCGTGGTCGACTACTACTCCCCGCGCGGAATAACCGACGAGACGCCCTACATGCTGCGGGTCATCTCGGTGACGGAGTTCGACGTCGTCGCGGACGCCTACGCTTCGTTGCAGCTCCTCTCGTCACACCCCGCCATCGACGCCGAACGCATCGGTGTCGTCGGCTTCTCCTACGGCGGGATGGCCGCGCGCTTCGCCATGGACGAGCGCATCCGTGAGGCGCTGGCGCCGGGCCATCCGGGCTTCGCCGTGTACGTCGACTATTACGGGCCCTGTTTTCAGAAGCTGGGGACGCGCAAGACCAACGGCGCGCCGCTGCTGACGTTCCGGGGAACCGAGGACAAGTCGAATGATCTCGAAGCCTGCGCGCGGCGGGAAGAGGAGCTGCGAGCGCTGGGCGTCGCAGTCGAGGCGCACGTGTACGAGGGTGCTGGCCATGCCTGGGAGGCGACGCGAGAGCGCGCCCTCTTCCCGGACTCGCCCTACGTTGCAGGGTGCGAGGTGCGCTACGACGACTCCGGGCGCTCGAGCGTCGACGGGCGGCCGATCGTCGACGTGCCGCTCGAGACGGGTCGAGCCGAACGCATCGCCGTTCGCATGAAGAGCAGCGAGCCGTTGCAGGATTGCGTGAAGAGCGGTTACGTGATCGGACGGGACGACGAGACCCGCGCCAAGAGCGACGCCACGCTGCAGGCGTTCCTGCAGCGAGTCTTCGCGCTCTGAGCGCGCCCCCGCGCAGCCGATCGCCGCTTCCGGCTGGCGCTCGATCTTCTGCCGCGAGCCGTCGCCCGGCTGGGACCCTACGCGCATTCTCGGCGGCGATGCGCATGCGAATTCCTCTGTTGCTGTGTCTCGCATTGCCCCTTGCGTTTGCGCCGCATGTGGCAGCTGGCGAGGTGCTGCCGGGCTTCGACGTGCAGGCTCATCGCGGCGCCCGGGGCCTGGCGCCGGAGAACACGCTGGTGGGTTTCGCCCGGGCGCTGGCTCTCGGCGTCACCACTCTCGAGCTCGATGTCGGTGTCACTCGCGATGGTCGGGTCGTGGTAGCCCACGATCCTTTCGTGAATCCGAAGCTGTGTCTGACGCCGACGGGCGAGCCCTTTGCCGCAGAGCGGGGTCCGTTGCTGCGCGACCTGGATCTGCGTGAGATCCGAGCTTTCGACTGCGGCAGTCTGAACCCGGATGCGGGGCGCTTCCCCGAACCGCCGCGGCGCAACGCTCCCGGCGAGCCGATGCCGAGCCTGCGCGATGTCTTCGAGCTGGTGCGCGACCGCGGTGACACGACGGTGCGCTTCAACGTCGAGGTGAAGTCGTGGCCGGGCAGCGACGACACCGTTCCCCTCGAGGCCTTCGTGCGCGCGGTGGTAGAAGTGTTGCGCAGCGAGAAGATGCTGGTGCGCACGACGCTCCAGGCCTTCGAATGGCGTGCCTTGGCATTGGCCAAGCAGCTCGAGCCGCGGCTGCGCACGGCAGCGTTGCTGGCGGAGCTCGATCCCGCCTGGCAGGCCGGTCTGGACGCAGGCGAGCACGGCGGCGTGCTCGGTCTGCTGCGCGCCGTCGACGGCTACGTCGATGCTTTCTCGCCGCACTGGACGCTGTTGCTGGAAGGGGAAGAACGCTACGCGGGAGCGAGCGTTGCCGCATATCAGGCGGCGGGATTTCCCGTCGTTCCCTGGACCGTCAACGAGCCCGAGCGCATGCGTCAGCTGATTGCCCTCGGCGTCGACGGGATCATCACGGACTACCCCGACCGGCTGATCGAGGTGCTGCAGGGGCTTGCCGGGAGCCCGACCCAAGACTGACGCGACGCCCAGGTGGGGAGCCGCTCGCTGCGGGCATGCCGCATCGGCGCCCTGATCTGGTAGGGTCTCCGGCTCCATCCCATGGCAGCACGCGATCCGGTCATCGTTGGCATCGGGCTTTCCGACTACCCGAAGGCGCCTCACCTCTCGACCCTCGAGCACCATGCCCAGGCGTTGCAGCGGGCGCTCGCCGATTCGGGCGTGCAAAAGGGCGATATCGACGGCTTTCTATGCGCGGGCGTGAGCGGCACCAGCGACGATGCGGTGATGGCGGCCGAATATCTCGGCATTCGGCATCGCTACATCGACTCGACGATGACTGGCGGCGCCGCCTTCGAGTTTCACGTCCAACACGCGGCCGCTGCGCTGCGTGACGGTCTCTGCGAAATGGTGTTGGTGAGTTATGGCTCGGATTTTCTCTCGCGCATGGGCCGCACCCTCGGCACCGCTTCATTCGGCAGCTCCCGGCGCGTCTCTGGTGGGGCGATGTGGGAGGCGCCGTACGGGCTGCCGTTGGTCGGCTCATACGCGATGGTGGCGCAGCGGCACATATTCGAGTTCGGAACCACGTCCGAACAGCTCGCGGAGATCGCGGTCGGGGTGCGGGAGTACGCCGGCCTCAACCCGCTTGCGATGTATCGCGATCCACTGAGCGTCGACGACGTGCTCTCGAGCCGCATGATTGCCGATCCGCTCCACAAACTCGATTGCTGTGTCGTGTCGGACGGTGGTGGTGCCGTGCTGATGACCACGGAAGAGCGCGCTCGAGATCTGCCACAGCCCGGCGTCCGCGTGCTCGGCGCTGCCGGGGGCCAGACCCACTGGAACATCTCGCAGATGGGCGACTTCACGCGGTCGGCGGCGCAGCAGTGCGCCCCCGAGGCATTCGGCCGCGCCGGTGTCACGCCCGCCGACATCGACACGATCCAGTTCTACGACAGCTTCACCATTACCGTGTTGGTGATGCTCGAGGATTGCGGTTTCTGCGCCAAGGGGGAGGGCGGCCCCTTCGTCGCTGAAGGACACCTGAAGCGCGGCGGCAGGCTTCCGATGAACACGGACGGTGGCGGACTCTCCGCCAGTCACTCGGGTATGCGTGGCATCTTTCTGTTGATCGAGGCGGTGCGGCAGCTGCGTGGTCAAGGCGGTGAGGCCCAGGTGCCGAACTGCGAGCTGGCGCTCTGCGCCGGCTCGGGCGGCTACCTCTCGTGCATCGGCACCGTGATCCTGGGGAGGGGCTGAGCGGTATGGAGGTCGTGCGACCCGAGGCCTGGCACAAGCCGTTGCCCGATCCCGATGCCACCGAGCGCCCGTTCTACGAGGCGGCCGCCCGGGGTGAGCTGCGGTTCCAGCAGTGTCCGGCGTGCGCGCACCGTCAGTTCTACCCGCGTGCGCTGTGTACCGCCTGCGGGGCCGCGCCCGAGTGGGCGATCGCCTCGGGACGCGGCAGCGTCTATACGTTCACGATCCTGCGTCAGTACCACGCGGAGCATTTTCGCGACGAGTTGCCCTACGTCGTGGCGATGATCGAGCTCGAAGAGGGCGTGAAGATGTTCGGCACGCTCACCGGCTGCGAGCCCGAGGCCGTGCGCATCGGGCTGCCGGTGGAAGCCTATGCCGTCGAGGTCGAGGCCGGAACCGCGATTCCGTTCTGGCGCCCTGCCTAGCATTTCCGACCTACGGGCGCCCGGCGCCGGGTACGTCGACGCGCAGCGTTTCGACGCGTCCGCTGCGGTCCTTGGCGGCATCGACAATGCTCGTGTAGCCGTTGGTGATGCAGAAGAGCGTGCGTCGCTCGGCGCCGCCGAGAACGCACGCGATCGCCGCGCGGTCGCCGAGTGACACGCGGTCCGCGATCTCGCCGCCCTCGCGAACCCTCAGAAACTCCTGGGTCGAGGGGCTCGCGGCCCACACGCAGCCCTCGGCGTCGAGGCACATGCCGTCTACCGTTGCACCGCCCTCCAGCTGCGCGAAGCTGCGGCGCCCGGAGAGGCTGCCGTCTTCGGCGACGTCGAAAACAGTGAGCGCCATGGCGCCGCTCTCGCCGACGATGAGCCGTCGTCCATCGGCTGAGATCGCCATGCCGTTCGGACACATCAAGTCGCTCGCCGCGCGATGCACCGAGCCGTCCGGGTCGACGCGGATCAGGTTCGTCGCGCGGATTTCGAGCTGGTCGTAGGGGATGCCCTCGAGCTCGAAGCCGATGTTGCTGATGTAGGCGCGGCCCTTGGCATCCACCACCATGTCGTTGGCGTGGCCGCCGCAGAGCTCGGAGAGGTCGGCCACCGGCGTGAGGCCGCCCGGGTCGAGGCGCAGCAGCCGGTGGTCGAGCATCGAGACCACGAGCAGGCGGCCGTCCGGCAGCCAGCCAAGTCCCGAGGGGCGACCGTCGAACTCGACGAGCGTTTCCGGCTTGTTGGGCTCGGCAATGCGGACCACCCTGCCATCCGCCATGTCCGAGAGGACGAGCGCATCCTCGTGCCAGCGCGGGCCTTCGCCAAAACGCAGCCCCTCGCTGTGGAGCTCGAGTCTCTGGTCCTGCATGGTGTCCTCCCGTGGCAGGCCAGCTTACCACCGCCTCCGGCCTCTCCGGGGTGTCCCGGAGCATCAAGTCGAAAACCCGGAATTCCGATGACTTGGCCATGAGCGATTCCTACCGCGTGCCGAAGCGGAGCGTGAGCGTGCAGCTGCGCACGGTCCAGTTCGGCTTCGAAGAGGTGACCGTATTCCTGAACGATCTTGCGGAGAGCCACGCCGGTCCGGAGTCGCCCCTGGATCTCTTCAACGCGCAGTCGGCCTTTCTGCCGGTCCGCCTTGCCGACGCCACCATGCGCTTCGTGTCGATCGAGCAGGTGATGACGGTGGGTCTGCCGCCCACTCTGCCGGAAGAGGCGGAGCCATTTTGCGGGACCGTCGAAAAGGTCGCAGTGCTGATGGAAGACGGAAACGTGCTCGAAGGCGGGTTTGCCTACGAGCTCCCGGATGGCAGCCAGCGCCTTCAGGATTTCCTCAATCAAGAGGTGCGCTTCGCCCTGTTGCACACCGCGGAAGGAGAGGTGCTGATCAACAAGCGCCGCATCTCTCACGTGAGTGTGCTCTGACGTGAATCGAATCGATCGTTTCGTGGAAGTGTTGCTCGAACGCGGCGCGCAGTGCCTGCGCGTCGCGATCGGTTCGGAGGCGGAGCTGGAAGGCGACGGAGGCCGCAAACGTCTGACGCGAGCTCCCCTCGGCGAGCGGCTGGTGACGCAGATGCTCCACGAGATCGCGCCGCCGGCGCGACTGGCCGAGCTCGAGACAGCCGGCGACCACGCGTTTGCCTACACCTCGCCGCACGGCGAAGTGATGGTCTCGGTGCACCGCGCGGAGGGCGTGCTGGAGCTCGAGTTGACGCCTGGAAACGCCGGATCCCCCGAAGCGGCGCCGGCCGCGAGGCCGCCGGTCGAGGCCGCACCGGTGACCGACGCACCGGTGACCGACGCGCCGGTGACGGACGCACCCGTGACGGACGCGCCGTCGGCGGTCACTGCGACTCCTGCGGCCGCTGTGTCCTGGGACAGCACGGCCATCGATGCTCTGCTCCGCGAGATGGCAGAGCGGGGATGCTCGGACCTGCATCTCAGCACGAATAGCCCGCCGCTGGTTCGCAAGGACGGTGGCATCGGCGAGCTGTCGTCGTCGGAGCCGCTCGAGGGTCCACGCCTGCGCGAAATGCTCTACTCGATCACACCGGACCAGCGTCGTATCGAGTTCGAAGAGTGCAACGATACGGACTTTGCCTACGAGATCGGCGGCGTGGGGCGCTTTCGTTGCAATCTCTTCCGCGATCGTCACGGCGTCGGTGGAGTCTTCCGGGTAATCCCGACCGAAATTCTCACCGCCGACCAGCTTGGACTCCCCTCTTCGATTTTGAATCTCTGTGATTTCAGCAAGGGCCTCGTGGTAGTGACCGGGCCAACGGGCTCTGGCAAGTCAACGACGCTGGCTGCGATGATCGACCACATCAACAAGACTCGTTCGGATCACGTGATCACGATCGAAGACCCGATCGAGTTCGTGCACCGAAACAGGAAGTGTCTGATCAACCAGCGTGAGGTCGGGAACCACACCGCCGGCTTCAAGCCGGCGTTGCGCGCTGCCCTGCGCGAGGATCCGGACATCGTGTTGGTCGGTGAGATGCGCGATCTCGAGACCATCGAGATCGCCATCGAGACTGCCGAGACGGGTCACCTGGTCTTTGGCACGCTGCACACGAGTACGGCCGGCTCGACCGTCGATCGCATCATCGACCAGTTTCCGACGGATCGGCAGTCGCAGATTCGCACCATGCTGGCGAGCTCGCTGCGCGGGGTCGTGGCCCAGACGCTGTGCAAGAAGGTGGGCGGTGGCCGGGCTGCTGCGCTCGAGGTGCTGTTGATCACGGCGGCAGTGAGCAACCTGATTCGCGAAGGCAAGACCTTTCAGATTCCCTCGCTCATGCAGACGGGTGGAAAGCTCGGAATGGTGACGCTCAACGATGCGCTGATCGCATTGGTGCAAGAGGCCGGTGTCGCCCCGGAAGAGGCGTACCGCAGGGCAGTCGACCCGAAAGAGTTTGCGCGTGCCGCGAAGGCGAAGGGCATCAATCTGTCACTGGACCCTGGCGATCAGCCCGAAGCCGGCTGATCCAGGACCTTCCGCCCGCCGCAGGCGTCACGGGCAACAGCAGCGGCGTCGTGTTGTGCGAATCCGCTAGCATGAGCCGGTGCACTTCGGCCTCAATGACGATCAGCAGTTGTTGCAGGCCACCCTGCGCGAGTACGCGGCCAAGGAGCTGTTGCCCGCGCGGCGGCGTGAGATCTTCGAGGCCGGCCGCGCCTTCGACCCAGGTCTGTGGCAGAGCGCCGCGGATGTGGGCGTCACCGGGCTGGTGATTCCGCAGCGCTACGGAGGTGCTGGGCTCGAGTTGCTCGACCTGGCGCTCGCCTTCGAGGTATTGGGTGAAGCGGCGATGCCCGGCCCGTTTCTCGGGCATGCGTTGGCGGCGCTGGCGCTGCTCTGCGGGGGCAGCGCCGCGCAGCGCGAACGCTGGTTGCCTCGGCTCGCCTCCGGAGACGCCCTCGGCAGCGTCGCGCTATGCGAACTCGAGGGCGGGTGGGGGCCGGAAACCTGGGGGGTGCGAGAAGCTGACGGACGGCTGCACGGCGCCAAGCAGCACGTCGAGCACGCCGAACGCGCCGACCTGTTGGTGGTAGGCGTGGCCGGCGGCGGGCTGGTGCTGGTCGAGGGCGGAGCCGAAGGCGTTTCGACCGCGTCGATCGACGGCATCGACCGTATGCGCAACCTCTCTCGCGTCGAGTTCGTCGGTACTCCGGCGGAGCCATTGCCGGGGGGTGTCGAGGCAGCGCGGCGGGTGCGCGACGCGGGCTGCGTGTTGCTGGCGGCGGACGCCTTCGGTGCGGCCTGGAAATTGATCCGCCTGACCGTCGAGTACTCCCTGACGCGAGAGCAGTTTGGGACACCCATTGCACAGTTCCAGTCGGTGAAGCATCAGCTTGCGAATCTCGCCGCCGACACTGAGCCGACGCGCGGTCTCTTCTGGTATGCGGCTCATGCGTTCGACCACTTGCCGGCCGAGGCGGAACACGCCGCGGCCGTCGCCAAGGCGCACGTGACCGATCGTGCGGTGCAGGTCGGCCGCGGTGCCGTCGAGCTGCACGGCGGCATCGGTTTCACCTGGGAGTGCGACGTGCAGTTCTGGGTGAGGCGCTGCATGTTCGACCGCGCCTGGCTGGGCCTGCCGCGGGAGCACCTCGCGCGCGTGGCGGATCTGGGGGGTTGGTAGATGGACCTGAGCTTTGGCGCGGAGTACGAAGCTTTTCGCGACGAGGTGAAGCTGTTCGTGAGCGAGGCGTGGCCGCGTGGTGCCGACGCCGTTTGCGATCGTGCGGTGCAGCTGGCGTTCGTCGTCGCCGCCGTGGAGCGCGGCTATCTCTACCGCAGCATTCCGAAGAAGTACGGCGGCTCGGAGCAGGAGTTCGACTCGCTGCGGGAATCGATCATCGTCGAGGAGTTCGATCGCGCCGCTGTGCCGTGGCGTCTGGGCAATCAGGGCGTGGGCCAGTTGGTGCCGACGCTTCTGGAGGTGGGAGACGAGTGGCAGCGCGAGCGCTTCATCCGGCCGACGTTGCGGGGTGAGTACGTCTGGTGCCAGGGGTATAGCGAGCCGGGCGCCGGCAGTGATCTGGCAGCGCTGCGCAGCAGCGCCCGCCTCGAGGGTGACGAGTGGGTCATCAACGGCCACAAGATCTGGACCAGCGACGCGGAGGATGCGAACTTCATGTTCGGCATGTTTCGCACCGAGCGGGAAGCCTCGAAGCACGCCGGCATCAGCTATCTACTGCTCGAAATGGACCAGCCCGGTGTCGATGTGCGCCCGCTGCGCCAGATCAACGGCGCCACTCATTTCCACGAGGTCTTCTTCGACGACGCGAGAACGCCTGCGGATTGGGTCGTCGGTGGGCGCGGCCAGGGCTGGCGGGTGGCGCGGGTGAACTTGAAGCACGAACGCAACCTCGGTAGCGGGCAGGCCATGCGCAGGCGTTTTCACCAGCTTCTCGATCTGGCGCAGAGCGCGCGCATCGATGGCCGCCCGGCGTCTCGCGATCCGGTGATGCGAGAGCGACTGGCGGAGCTCGAGTGTCTGGTGCGCTGCGTGGAGACCACGAGCCTGCGACAGCTGAGTGCCGTCGCACATGGCGAGGAGGCGGACATCGGGCTGCCCCTGCTCGTTGCCAAGCTCTATGGCTCCGAGGTGATGGATCGCATCGCCGGGCTCGCCTACGACCTGATCGGCGCCGACGGCTTGCTGGCTCCGACGGACTCGGGCTGGGCCGATCTGCAGAGCGGCGCGGGAGAGATCGACTGGGTCGACCAATACCTCTTCGTGCTGGCGATGCGCATCGCCGGCGGCAGCTCGAACATCCAGCGCAACCTGATCGGTGAGCGTGGGCTGGGGCTGCCGCGAGATCTGCGCGCTACGGATGTGGCGCGTTAGTCGCTTACCAACGCCGTCGCCGTTTTCGCGCCAGTCGCCCGTCAATCCACGTCGAAACGCACTCGGTCGCCCCGGGACACGAGCTTTCCTGCGGTCGGCGGTGCGTAGTGCGTGCCGATCACGAGCAAGTCGCCGTCCAGATGTTCGCCGAGCAGGCGCCGGCGCGTGGCCGCTGCGGCCGCCGAATCCGAGTCGGCGCCCATCTTCCAGTCTGGCTCGGCCCACTGGACGGGATGGTGCGTGAGGTCTCCGGTGATCATCGCCCGCTGGCCGCCGGACGCGATGTGCACGGCCACGTGGCCCGGAGTGTGTCCGGGCGTCGGCTCGAGGCGCACCTCGTCCGTGAGCACGTGGTTCCAATCGACGATGTCCGCCAGACCCGCGTCGACGATCGTCTCCACTGTCTCTCGGAAAGTCGCGGCAAAGCCGCGGTCCGGGGCGGCGTTCCAGTGCTCCCACTCCTGACGTGCGAACAGGTAACGGGCGTTGGGGAAGGTGGGCACGAGCTTGCCGTCGACGTGCATGGTGTTCCAGCCCACGTGGTCGAAATGCAGATGCGTGCACAGCACGATGTCGATGGCCTCGCGCGTGAAGCCCGCTGCTTCCAGGTTTTCGAGGAAGGGCGAATCGCCCATGTCCATGGGGATGTCCGGTGCGGGGTTCTCTCCGATGCAGGTGTCGACGAGGATCGTCCGGCCCTGGGACTCGACCACGAGGCCGTGGATCGAGAGCAGCAGGTTGTCTTCGGCGTCGGCGAAGTGCGGCTGCAGCCAGGCGCGATGGGGCGCGAGCTGCGCCGGCGTCGCCTCGGGAAAGAGTCCCGCGACGGGCACCGGAGCAACGCTCTCTTCGATGCGGATCACCCGCACCGCACCGATCTTCCATTCGAGGTTCGACATTGGACGGATCCTCCGCGGTTCATGTTATAACAACGCGTGCCCTCAGTGGTTCGTTTTCCTATCGAAGCCGCGCACGTCTTGATGTTCGCCCGCGCGGTGGGTGATCCCAATCCGCTCTTCGTCGATGCGGAGCGAGCCCGCGCGGCAGGCCAGCCGGGTGTCCTCGCACCTCCGACGTTCGGTATCGCCGCGGACCACTTCGATCCGGACTACGAGCGTCGGCCGCGTGTGGGGGAGACCTGGTTCGGCTCGGGCTCAGAGCCGGTCAGCGCGACCGGCGGCTCGCAGCAGCCCAGCGGTGGGGGCTCCGGTTTCCATGCCGAGGAGCAATTCGTCTACCACCGCCCGATCGTGGTGGGCGACGTGCTCTTCGGGCGAAAACGCGTCGGGAAGGCCTGGGAGAAACGGGGCCGCCGCGGCGGCGCCCTGCGCTTCAGCGAAGACATCGTCGAGTATCGGGATGCCGCGGACGCCCCGGTGCTGACGGCCGTGTGGGTGAATGTGTTGACCGAACGCGTGGTGCGGGGCGGAGGCTTCGAAGCCGCCGGGGCCGTCACGTCGAGTGCGCCAGGCAGTGAGGTGGAGGCCGACGACTGGACGCCGCGCCCCGACTCGAGTGAGGTCGAGCTCGCTGGCGCGACGCTTGCGGTGGGTGACGTCCGCGAGCAGCTCCTGGTCGAGGATCTGAAGCGCACACAGATCGTGATGTATGCCGGCGCGTCCGGCGATTTCCATCCCATGCACAGCGATGCGAGCTACGCCCAGGCGATGGGAATGCCGGGGGTCTTCGCGCACGGGATGCTGACCATGGGCATGGCTGGCCGCGTGCTCACGGACCTGGCCGGCCCAGAGAACCTGGCAGACTATCGCGCGCAATTCCGGGGACAGGTGTGGCCCGGCGACACGTTGAGGGCGCGCACTCGGGTGGTCGCGGTGTGTGCCCGCGGCGACCGGCGCGCCGCACACCTGGAGCTCACCATACTCAATCAGCGCGACGAGACCGTGCTGACTGGACGGGCCCACGTCTGGTTCGCGCCAGCGGGCTGAGGTGCGATGGCTAGGGTAAGCTCCGCCGCCAGCTCCAACCTGACCCGAGGGGATCTGCCATGTGGGCGCGTGCACGCTTCGACATTTCGCTGCGGGACATCCTGTTCGGTCTGCGCGCCTGCAG
>JAFDDG010000103.1 GCA_019310965.1 Deltaproteobacteria bacterium | reverse complement strand
ATCCGTCCGTCGCGCACTCCCACGTCGGCGCGCCGCCTCGCTCCGCCACTTCCGTCGATCAGTGTGCCGTTCTCGATCAGTGTATCGAGCATCATCGCACCTCATCCCTTCTTCAAACGTCAGGCCCGTGGAACTCTGCGCAGTCTACGCCAACGGTGCGGCAGGCAAACGCCTCCAAGCTCCGCTAGGCCCTCGAGGATCCGAGGCCGAGCTGGGGGAGGTCTCCCTCGGCGATCATCGTCAGGCTTCCCGTACCCTCGCCGTCGAGTCCTCCGCCGCGGAGGCTGACACGGACGGGTTGGATGCGGTGAATTGGACGGACGGCCTTGCCATCTGGGCGGATGACGTCGGTGGGGTGGCTGACATCCCAGATGTCGTGCTCGACGTGTTCTTCGCCGCGATAGACGCCGAGGCCCTTCTGGTCGTCGTAGCCGCCGTAGCCGAGGCCCTGCATGTCGACGGACGGGCCGAGCGCGGTGGCCTGGATCTGGACTTCGGAGCCGTCGGGGAGGCTGGTGTCGAAACGAGCCGTTCGGAAGCGGCGGGGACTCGCGTCGTCGTGGAAGCTGACGTCGAGTGATGCGCGTGATTGCAGGTGGGCCTCGATCGTTTCCCCCCCGCGTCCGCGTCGCGTGATCTCGGCCGTGAAGTAGTCTGGACGTCCGCTGAACTGCGCGAGCTGGACGTGGCCACCTAGCGAATCTGTCGAGAAAAACAGGAAGGCGAAAAGGCTGCCGGCGCTCGGGGGAGCGGCCGGGCCCGTAACCGGCTCCTCGATGCCCAGGCGTTCGCGCACGCCCCACGAGTGATCGCGCGTGGCCCACCAGTCGTCTAGTTCGATGCGAACTTCGCCTGGGAGCGACAGCCAGCCGTTGCATGCACCGATCTGGTCGAAGCGGCGCGACTCTTCGACGATCCGGCCGCGTACCCTGGTGAAACGCGCGGCCTCTTCCTGCGCGGGCAGGATGGCGATCCACTCGAGCTCTGCCTCGATGCCATGGCTGCCCGGGTCGACGAAGAGTCGGACCCGCTCGAGCGGTTCGACGACCTCGACGCGCAGCGGGCCACACGCAGTCTCGTAGCGGGGGCGCAGCGCGCGCGAAACCCGCAGATTGTGTTGGCGTCCGCCCCGGATCGCGACGAAGCCGCCGTCCATCACGTTCATGTTCTGGTAGGCGCCGAGCGTGAACTGCAGTGTGCCCGCGCCGTTGGGATCACTGGCGGTGAACCAATAGCGATCAAAGAAACGCGGATCGCTGGTTCCGACGTGGTCGAAGGTCGTCGGCAGCTGATGCCACAGGGTGTCGTCCATCGGTGTCAGCACGGAAGGCCTCTTCGTTGTTTGCTAGTGCTTCGTGTGAGACGCGGCGCGCGCGTGCCATAGGCGATTCGAGTATAGTCGCCCGATGCCGCCTGCCTTCGAAAAAGGAGCGGAGACGATCGATCCCGCGGCACTGCGTGCCTGGCTGCTTTCTCGCATGCCCGCCAGCGACGAGCTCGAGGTCGGCGATCTGCTCCGGCCGGGTGCGGGCGAGTCGAGCGATACGCAGCTCTTCGAGGCGCGCTGGCGCGAGGCGGGGCAAGAACGAGCGCTCTCCGGTGTGCTGCGCTGTGCGCCGCGGAGGCCGGGCCCTTTCCCTTCCTACGATCTTGCGATGCAGTTCGAGATCATGCGGACGCTCGGCGAACGCACGGCAGTCCCGGTGCCCGAGGTGATCTGGCTCGAGGAGGATCCCGCCGTCCTCGGTGCTCCCTTCCTGATCATGCGCCAGGTCGAGGGCGACGCCCCCATCGACTTTCCGAGCTACCAGGGTCAGGGGATGTACCGCGACGCATCGCCGGAGCTCAGGGCGCACATGTGGTGCGGGACCGTCGAGGCCGTGGCCGAGCTGCACGCGCAGGATTGGCGTGGGCTCGGCGTGAACCGGGTTCCCGGTGCGCGTGCGGGCGACGATCCCGCGAGGCAGCAGCTCGACACCTGGCGCGGCTATCTCGCCTGGGTCAGCGAAGAGCCGGGTGAGCACCTGGCGGTGTTCCACGAGGCGCTCGCATGGCTCGAAGCGAGGCATGTGCCTTCGGTGCGGCTCTCCCTCTGTTGGGGCGATGCGAAGCTCGGCAACGTCCTCTACCGGCCCGGCAGCCGCGATGTTGGCGCCATCCTCGACTGGGAGATGGCGACGATCGGTGATCCCGAAATGGACATCGCTTCGCTCCACCTCTCGGATCTGCGCGCGCAGGACGGCGCGGAGAGCGTTGCGCTCGAAGGCACGCCCAGCGCCGACGAGCTGGTCCGAATGTACGAGAAGACGAGTGGCCACAGCTTCCGTGATTTCCACTACGCGCTCGTCTTCGCGACCTTCTGGCGCGGCGCGGTCCAGGTCAAGGTGATGAGTCAGCTGCGTGCGCGGGGTGCCGACATTCCGGATGCTCTCTTCGTAGACAACTTCCCGGTGCGCACCCTGTGTCGCCTGCTGCGCCTGCCCCAGCCGGGCTGAGTGCGCCGAGCTCCTGAAGGCCCTCTTCACGCCGAGATGATCGCGCACGCGGCGCTCAACTCTGCCATGCTTGCAAGATGAACCCGCAATCCCTGCGGCCTCCCACGGAACCCGAGGCGCGGGACCAGATGGATCCGACAGCGGAAGGCACGGATTCTCGCAAGCCCTCGCCGACAATCGACCGGTTGCGGCAGCTTGCTCCATGGGCGGTCGCTGCGGCGATCTTCTACTACCTCTTCAGTGAAGTCCCGATTGGGGATGCCTGGGCCGCCGGGCGCTCGGCACGCCTCGAGCTGTTCTTTCCGGCGATGATGGCCGCGGTGCTGCTGTGGTTTCTCATCGACTCGGCCGCCTTCGCCTTTCTTTTTACGCGTTTCAACGCAAGGCTCGGGTGGGCAGAGGCCCGTTCTCTGCGCGGGATGACTTATCTCGTGACGCCGATCAACTGGAATCTCGGGACGGCGGCCGTCATTCTGCATTTGCGGACTTCGAAGCGGATCGCTGCGCTCGAGTCGACCAGCACCATGGTCTTCTATCAGTCGATCGACGGAATGGTGCTGGGGAGCCTCGTTGCACTGGGCGTGGGGCTGCTGCCGTGGTCTCCCGAGCTCGCTTCTCTTCGAAACATCGCGGTGGGCTTCGTGCTGCTGCAGGCCGCCACCCTGTGGCTCTTCATGGGCAGCTGGCCCCGGTTGCGGTGGATCCAGCGCATCCGGAGCTTCGGGATCTTTCGTTCCCACCAGGCGGCGGCCTCGCGCGACGTTGCCGTGCTGATCCTGATGAAGAGCCTCTACTTCGCGGTGTTCGTCGGGGTCTTCTGGATGGGCTGTCGATCGTTTGGCATCGAGCTCCCGCTGCAGCTCGCGCTGGCGGCAACGCCGGCGATCTTGCTGGCAGGCGCTTTGCCCATCACGCCGGCCGGTCTGGGCACCCAGCAAGCCGCCATGCTCTACTTCTTCGCGCCGTACGGAGACGAAGCGTCGATTCTCGCCTTCGGCCTGACGTTCCCGGTTGCGTTGATCCTGTTCCGCTCGCTGGTCGGGCTTCCCTACCTCAAAGACCTGCCGAGACTGCGCCAGGCAATGGCCGAGCAGCGAAACCGAGACGGACTCGTCGAGCGAACGGACGCCCGGCCCCTGTCCAATGGTTAGGGGACCCCGCGTTGGGGGTCCCCTAACCACTCGTTCGGTCTAGGCGCGGCAACGACGCTGGCGTCGAGCTCCGTAGCTGAGTAGCGCGAGGCCCAGAGCGCTGAGGGAAAAAGTCGTGGGCTCGGGAACGGGCGTGCCATTTACCGAGACGTTTTCGATGACAACCTGGCCCGGGTTCGTGCCGGTAGATTGCCCGAAGACGAACAGCACGCCGTCGCTCTCCCAGCCCGCATCCGATCCGGCGGACTGATCTGCCCACGCCGCCCAGTTGGCGGCCGTGTACACCGGGTCACCTTGCACCGTGGCGGTGCCGCCGAGGGTGTCGGGAAACTCGGTGAAGGGACCCGCGGAGATCGTCAGGTCCTTCACCTCGCTCCAATCGGCGGCGTAGAAACCCGAGCCAGTGCTCGTCCATCCAGCTTCGGCTTCGAAGATTGCAAAGTCCTTGAGTCCTCCGGCTGAACCGTCCGTCTCGAAGCCAGAGCTCGTGGCGCTGTTGTAGGACGGCGCAAGGATCGCCCGGTCGCCGTCTCCTTCTTCGAGGATGATGTTCCAATAGGCATTGCCCCAGAATGTGCTGCTACCCGTGTCGACGGTGTAGCTGAGGCTCGTGATGGCGTTTTCCAGAGTCATGCCATTGAAATCGGCCGTGCTCACGAAGGCCTTCTGCCCGGTTCGGCCACTCCAGCTGCTTTTGTTCCAGTGGTACTCGGTGGCGTCACCAGCCGTGTCGTTCACGGTCGCATCGATGACCCCCGGCGAGGTGATGGCGACCGTTCCGCCGTGAGTTCCCCAGGAGTGCTAGGTCGGGGCTCCGAATGCTCGAACCGGGGACAAGGAAAGTGTCGCAATCGCCGCAAGTACCAACGTCAGTCGCTGCATGTTCACAGGAATTCTCCATTTTTCATATTGCTGGTTCGGAAATCCAGAGGCGCCGATCTAGCCCCCCGTCGACACTCGTGAATGTGCATGGCACGGCAGCGTTGCGGGGCCGATGGTCGCGGAAACGGGTGCGCTCGACATCGTGAGCGATGGTCTGCAAGTCAGAGGCGGCAAGACCATTCGACGTGACAGTCTGCGCCGAGGCCGGGAGGCCGGGCAGCAAGAGCGCAACCGTCAGCAGAGCAGCAGAAATCGCGACCGGCAGGCGGCTTCCCACGGCGCTCTTTCACGAGCGGAAAGAGAGCGCACCGCGAGATTGCGGCGTCCCCTTCCCGTCGGGAGGTCTATGCAAATTCAGGGCCGCCTCGAGAATGGCGCTTCTCCCCTGCCACGGCTCTTCTGGTCGACAGGCCGGGGAAGACTTTTCCGCATCCACGGAACTCTGCTTCCGTCTCTCAGCATCTCGGAGGCCAGGCCGTCCGCACCGTCTCCGTGCCAAGCGTCTTTTCGCGAAGCAAGTCTGTCCGGCGCGGGGCTCGTCGCCTCGTTCTCCCGCCCGTTGCTGGCTATCCGGTTGACCTGGGATTTACTTCTTGCCGGCGCTCTTCCAGAGCTTCTCGAAGAGCTCAGCGAAACGCCTGACATCGTCCGGGTCCTGGAAGCTCATCAGCAGCTCCACGTTCTCCTGCCCCGCATTGTCGGTCCAGTTGTAGGAGCCGGTCAGCACCCGGCGCCCGTCGATGACCGCGAACTTCGTGTGAAGCTTGCCCCGGGTCCACTTTCGCATTCGGGCACCCGCACGCCCCACCTTCGCCGCGGCACCGCCCTTGTGAGCGGCACCGGCGTCGACGACGATCCGCACGCGGACACCGCGCTCGAGCGCGCGCTCGAGCGCGCGACGCAGGGGTTTTGCGTCGAACTTGTAGATCGCCGCATCGACGGATACTTCCGCAGCGTCGATCGCCGCGCGGGTCGCGGCGATGGGGTTGACGTCACCGCTGAGGAGGATCTCGTCCCGGTAGGTCTTGGAGTCCTTCGCCTCTGCGACGAGCCCGACGCCGACGAGCAGCACCGCGAGCCATGCCCACTTCGCGAGAAACTGCATCATCCGACGATAACAGGTTGGCCCCTCGACCCGCTCTTGGTCCGAGGCCGCCCCGTCTGCGATGATCCGAGCTACGAGCGGTCGATGCCAGGTCTCGGCTTCATCTGGTTCTCTAGTGTGGCAGAATCGTTCTTGGGAGCATCGCATGTTCTACGGATGGTGGATCGTCATCGGCGTCTTCTTCGCCCAGCTCTTCGTCACCGGCTTCTTCTCTTACGGTTTTCCGTTGTTGGTCGTGCCGGTCCAGACCGCGTTTGGGGCGACGCGCGAAGAGGTCATGTGGGGCATGTCTGGCTCGGGGCTCGTTGGGCTCGTCCTGCCGCCGATTGCCGGCTATCTGGTCGACAAGTGGTCGGCTCGTGGGCTCATGATCATTGGTACGGTCGCCCTGGCCGCGGCGTTCGAGGCGATGGCGCTGAGTCAGAGCGTGATTCAATTCGGACTCTCCCTGGCTCTGGTGCTGAGCATTCCCAACGCCCTGCTCGGCCCTGTCACGGGCTCGACCCTCGTCTCCCGGTGGTTCATCGCCTCGCGCGGCCGGGCGCTGGGCTATGCCGCGATCGGAACCTCTGTCGGTGGCGTCGTGGTTCCGATCTGGCTGCAGTACTGGATCAGCGCAGCGGACTGGCGCGTGGGGCTCCACACTCTGGCGATTCTGACGCTCTCCCTGGTTCTCCCGCTTGCGGTCTTTGCGATTCGCGACCACCCAAGCGACAAGGGACTCGAGCCCGAAGGAAGCGGGGAGGGCGGTGCTGCGAGCGATGCCAAGGCTGCGTCCGCCGCCGGGGAGATTTGGTCGACGTCTGAGATCCTGCGGAACCTTCCCTTCTGGCTGATCAGTGTCTGCCTGGGTCTACTCTTCTTGGCGTATACGGCGGTGATGAGCAACTTGCACGCCTACGCAAGCGACCTGGGTGTGAGCGGCGCCGATGCGACGACGCTGATCAGCGTGGTCGCGGTCTGCGGCTTCGTCGGGAAGCTTGCATTCGGCTATGCGGCGGATCGGATCAGCCTGCGCCTCGGCCTATGGGGCGCGCAGGCGCTCGTGGGGAGCGGGCTCTTCATCCTCTCACTCGAACCCTCGTATCCGTTGATGTTGTTGGCAGCCGTTCTCATGGGGCTCGCCGCCGGGGGCATGCTGCCCGTATGGGGAGCCATCATCGCCGTGATCTTCGGGACGCGGAGCTATGGGCAGGTCATGGGGATGACGATGCCGGTCATCGCTGTTCTCATCATGCCGGGCTTCGTGATCGCGGGCAGACTGCGAGATACGATGGGAGATTATGTTCTCGCCCTGCAGCTCTTCATCGGGCTGCTCGTCGTCTCCGCCGCGGTCCTGCTGCCGTTGAAGGTAGAGGCCGCCAGCAGAGCGAGGTAGGGGCTGCGGACGCTTCGAAGCAGCCTGCGCTCATCCGGGGCAGCCTCCTGGGGTCGCCGCCTCCGGGGCGGACGACGATCAGCCCCGGAGTTCCGACAGAGGTTCGACCCGCGCTCTCGGCGTTTCGATCTTGCCTTCGGGCAGCAGAAATCGCCAATACACGAGGCCGCTGGGCCGGCCTCCCGTATCGATCCAGTTCGGCACGCCGGGGTCGCTGGCCGCGACGACGATTCGATAGCTCCCGTCCGTCTGCAGCTTCGTCTGGGCGCGGTTCAGCGAGATCTGTCGGCTCGCGTAGTCGTACGACTGGAGGTAGCGACTCCAGAGCGAGACGCTGGAAAAACGGCAGCGCGGGAAACGCCCTTCCATCACGAGCGCCTGGTCTGGGCGCAAGACGTAGGGTGCCGATGCGTAGGCATTGTCGGGCGCCGCGAACGCCATGCCGGCGGGCTTGTCGGGTGGGTTGAACTGATTGGGGACCAGCGAGACCCAGTCGGGCTGGTTGCCGGCAGTGCGGAGCGGCTGATCGACGGTCGTACCGCGCAGATAGGCGATCACCCGTCGAATCGAACGCGCGATCGACGCGTCGTCGGGTGTGGGCGCGGGGCCCGGATCCTCGACGGGCACGATTTCGACCGGCACCACCTTGAGCTGATCTGCCGCCGCCGATCGCACGCTCTCGAAATAGCTTCGCGTCGTCACGGTCCGGGCATCGGCGGGTAGTCTCACCGTATTCGGCCCGGAGACATCGGGGCCGAGAAGAATCTCGTAGCTCCCATCCTCCCCGATCTTCATCTCCGTGTCGTTGATCGCGCCATCCGTGCGCTCGGGGTAGCCGCCCTCCTGGCCCCCCGCCTCGACCGTGTAGGACGTGTAGACGGCGCCCGCCGTATTGCCGCGGATGCGATAGCGACGGTCTCCTCGGATCGGAGACTCGAAATAGAGCGCGTCGGGGTTGTCGCCGAGAAGCTTTCGCGTGGGAGAGACGATCCTGCGAAAGCTCGGCCGTTCGGAGTCGAATTCGAACCTCAGGAAGAGCCCCGTCTGCAAGACGTGGAGGATGAAGCGATGGCCGTCGCTGATGTCGCCTGCGCGCGTGATGCCGCGCCTGGCGCTCAGGTATTCGGCTTCGACCTCTTGGAGGGTCCGGGCGAGGTCGGCGTAGGCCCGCCCGCTCTCGGTGCCGAGCTGCGCGCCATCCGCACCACGACCTCCCGCGTCAGCACCTGCGAGCTGCGCGAGCGGAAGCAGCGTCAGCGCGCCAGCCGCGCTCGTACTCTTCAGGAAATCCCGTCGGTCCATGATTGGCTCCTCTCATTTCGGCTTCGTCTGCCTGACGTCGTCTCCGTCTTGCCAGCCCGATGCGTGTACTCTGAGGGCTGCAGTCTCCGCGCGCAATGCAAGCGCGGGGCGCATCGACTTCCTCTGGCAGGAGGCAGAAACCGTGAATCTTGCGACGCTCGACGCTACCGCTCAGGCCGAACTCGTCCGCTCGCGTGAAGTGAGCGCGACGGAGCTCGTCGAGGCGGCCATCGAGCGCATCGAGAAGCTCGCCCCGACCCTGAATGCCGTGATCCACCGGCGCTTCGATGGGGCCCGCGCGGAGGCGAAGAGCGCAGATCCGCTCGCGCAGCCGTTCCCGGGCGTGCCTCTCGTCCTGAAGGACGCCGGCTGCCAGCAGGCGGGCGAGCCCCACTGCCAGGGAATGGCCGCCCTGCGCGACAGCGGCTTTCGGGAGACCCGCGACGCGTGGCTCACCGAGCGTTTTCGCGCCGCGGGCTTCGCCGTGGTGGGTCGCGCGAACGCCCCCGAGCTCTGCACGCTGCCGACCACGGAGCCAGTCGCATACGGTGCCACGCGAAATCCGTGGAGCCTCGATCACTCGACTGGCGGCTCCAGTGGGGGCTCGGCGGCCGCGGTGGCGGCGGGCCTCGTTCCCGTCGCGCACGCGTCGGACGGCGGGGGCTCGATTCGCATGCCGGCTTCGTGCTGTGGTCTCGTGGGCCTGAAGCCGTCGCGCGGCCGGATCAGCCGAGGGCCTATGGAAGGAGAGAGCTGGGGGGGGCTCTCCGTCGAAGGCGTCGTCACGCGTTCGGTTCGCGATACGGCGTCGGTGCTCGACTGCGTCGCGGGTCCCGGCGTCGGGGATCCCGACTTCGCGCCGCCGTTGCGCGGTAGCCTGCGCCAAGCGGCGGCGCGAGCGATGGAAGACTCGGACGATGCTCTTCGTATCGGCGTGCGCACCGAGGCATTCGGTGACGGCGATCCCACGCACCCGGACTGTGTCGCCGCGACCGAAAAGGCCGCGGCAGCGCTGGCAACGCTCGGTCACGAGTTGTCGCTCGGTGGCCCCGCAGCTCTCGATGACGAACGCATCCCCACGGCCCAGGGCGTCGTCCTCGCGGCGTCGCTGGCTGCGTCTCTCGCTGTGTGGAGTGAGCGCATCGGGCGTGAGATTTCACTCGACGAGCTCGAGCCCGTGAACGCGACAGCCATCGAAGCGGGGCGTGCGCTGCGCGCTGTCGACGTCATCACCGCGCGAAACGCGCTGCACGCCTACGCGCGTCGCGTCGTGGCCTGGTGGGAGAGCTTCGACCTCCTGCTGACCCCGACCCTCACCGATCCTCCGCCGAGGCTCGGCGAAGTGCGCGGTGACCTCTCGGCGGAAGACGGGCTGGCGCTAGGCCGGCGCTTCGGCTGGCTCACGCCGCCCTTCAACATCACCGGACAGCCGGCGATCTCGCTGCCCGTTCACTGGAGCAAGGCGGGTCTACCCGTCGGCGTGCAGCTCGTCGCGGCGCCGGGACGCGAGGATCTGCTCGTCCGCGTAGCGGCGCAGCTCGAGACGACCTTCGACTGGGCGTCGCGGCGCGCGCCCTGCCACGCGTAGCCCGGCGCTCTACCGCGTGATCCCACCCGAACGCAGCGGTGCCGTCTTCGCCCGCCCACCGTCACGGGCGGTCTCGGCCTGCCGGCTCCACGACGAGCGCCTGCATCCGAGCCAGCGTCTGGCATGCCTGCTCGACGACACGGCGGACGATCTCGCCCGCCGGAGGTAGATCGTCGATTCGGCCGCAGCCCTGGCCTGTCGGCATGCACGATCGATTCGGATCCATCTCTTCGTAGTTGTCGAGTGACAGGTTCATCACCCCTTCTCGATAGCTCAGGGCGGACTGCTCGGGGAAGGGGAGGATCTCGTCCGTTCGATCTGCCCACTCGTCGACGTAGGCATTGCGGAGCACGCGCATCGTCTTGCCCGAATAGCAGCGCGTGACGATGGTGTCGCTCGATCCAGCCTCGAGGATGGCCTTCTTGTAGCTCTCGGCAGCCCGCGCTTCGCGGGCCGCGACGAAGCGGGTGCCCATCCAGATGCCGTCGGCGCCGAATGCGAGGGCGGCTGCAAGCCCCCGCCCGTCGACGATCGATCCCGCTGCGAGAACCGGGATGTCGACCGCATCGACGATCTGTGGGATGAGCGCCATGCCGGCGACGCGGCCCGTATGGCCGCCCGCCTCGGTTCCCTGGGCGACGACCGCATCGCAGCCGGCGTCGGCTGCCGCCCGCGCGTGCTCGACCCGCCCGCACATGGAGAAGACCTTGACGTCTGCCTCGTGGAAGCGCGCGAGCACGGTACGCGGGATGCCGAGACCCGCGATGAAAGCACTGGCTCCCTCCTCGATGATGACTTCAGCGGACGCCTCCAGCGTTTCGGGGAGCGCTGCCAGGAGGTCCACTCCGAACGGCTTGTCGGTGAGGCGCCGTACCTCGCGCATCTGGGAGCGGATCTCTTCCGGCGAGCTGGCAGCCGCCCCCAGGGTTCCAAAGCCCCCAGCCTCCGAGACTGCTGCGCAGAGTTCGGCGAAGGAGATGCCACCCATGCCGGCGAGAAAGACGGGGAATTCGATCCCCAAGAGATCACAGATCGGCGTGCGTAGGGTCATTGCTGCGTTTCCTCTCGTCTCGAGGTTTCGGGTGTCGAATTGCTCTTCAAACTATACTAACTTGAATCTATATTCCAGTTATGCCGGAGGCGGAATGCCGCATCAGCCACGCCGTGGTGAGGGTGAGAAAGCTCGAATTCCGCTTCTCCGGAAGCGGGGTGGGGGCGCTGTGGTTTCGCCCATAGGGCCCTCGTTGACGAAGGACGCATGGAGAAAGAGATAGGATGAGCGCCGCTTCCCCCACGGATTTTCCGATCGCCATCATCGGCGCGGGCTTTGCGGGCATCGGCACCGCAATCCAGCTCAAGAAAGCGGGCATCGACTCGTTCACGATCTTCGAACGAGCCGGCGAGGTCGGCGGAACCTGGCGCGACAACACCTATCCCGGCGCGGCCTGCGATGTTCCCTCCCACGCCTATTCCCTCTCCTTCGAGCAGATCCCGACCTGGAGTCGAAGGTTCGCCCCGTCCGGTGAGATCCAGGACTACCTGCGCGGGATCACCGACAAGTGGAAGCTCCGCAAGCACATGCGGATGAAGACGGAGATCGTCGACGCCCGCTTCGACGAGGCAGCGGGGAGCTGGACCCTCACCACAGGTGAGGACGAGACGTTCACGGCGCGGGTTGTCGTCTCCTGCGTCGGCGGGCTGGTCGATCCGGCGCTGCCGGACATCAAGGGCATGCAGAGCTACAGCGGTGAGCTCTTTCACACCGCCCGCTGGAACCACGACTACGATCTGGCCGGTCGCCGCGTCGCCGTGATCGGCACCGGCGCCAGCGCCGTGCAGGTGGTGCCGGAGGTCGCGGGCGAGGTGGAACGCCTCGATGTGTACCAGCGCACTGCCTCCTGGGTCATGCCGAAGCGCGACAAGGTCTACTCCGAGGGCTACAAGCGCCTGCTCGCCCGCTTCCCGGCCCTGCTCCGTGCCAGCCGCTCCTCCAAGTACTGGCTGACCGAGCTGCTGGGGCCGATCATCTTCCTCGATAACAAGCGGCTGGCGAAGATCGGCGAGAGGGGCTCTCTCGCTCACTTGAAGCATCAGGTGAAAGATCCGGAGCTGCGCGAGAAGCTGACGCCGAGCTTCCAGTACGGTTGCAAGCGCATACTGATCTCAGACGAGTACTGGGCCGCCTTCGAGCGGCCGAACGTCGATCTGGTCACCGACCCGATCGAGGAGATCAAGAGCAACGGCATCGAAACCCGGGACGGCAGCTTCCGAGAGGTCGACGCCATCATCCTCGCCACGGGCTTCGCCCTGGGCCTGGCCAGTGTCCCCTTCCCGATCACCGGGAAGGGAGGTCGCAGGCTCGAGGACACCTGGAAGGACGGTGCCGTCGCCTACAAGGGCATGAACGTCGCGGGCTTCCCCAACTGGTTCATCCTGATGGGACCCAACACCGGGCCGGGTCACACCTCCGTGCTGGTGTACACGGAGGCCCAGATCGCGCACACGGTGGCCGCGATCAAGAAGATCGAGAATGAAGGGCTCCGCTACGTCGACGTCCGTCAGGAGGTGCAGGACCGCTACAACGAGCGCCTGCAGGGCCGAATGAAGCACATGGTCTGGTCGAGCGGTTGCAACAGCTGGTACCTCTCCGCGGATGGCAGCAACCACTCCCTGTACCCGGGCTTTGCCGCCGAATACGTCTTGAGAGCGCGCCCCTTCCGGGTCCGCGACTACGAGGTCGTTGCGTAGGGTGCGAGTTTCTCGGAGCCCACTGCGCCGGCCTTGGAGAACGAGATGTCGAATTGATGTCGAATGCAGATCATGCGGAAGCCAGAATGCCGCAACAGCCACGTCGTAGCGACGGCGAGAAGACGCGGCTTCAGCTTCTTGCTGCCGGGCGCCGGGCGTTCTCTCGCAAGGGGGTCGTCGCGACGAACTTGAGGGAGGACATCCTGCAGCCCGCCGGGGTCGCGCCGGGGTCTTTCTATCACCAGTTCAAGGACAAGACAGATCTTCTCATCGCCATCCTCGATGAACACGCGGTGTCCTTTCGCCGGCGTCTCTCGGAGGTCGTGGTTCTCGGCCCCGGATCCAGCTTCGAGGACATTGCGCGGCGAGCCTATGAGTTCGTCTTTGCCGTGGCAGACTCGGAGGGCGAGTTGCTTCGCATTCAGCATTACGAGCGTCGAAGCGCGGACGAGCGCATCGCGGGCTACCTCGCCGAGAACCTGGAACTCTGGATCCAGACCCTGACCCGCGCTTACGAACGCCTTGCGCCCGGGTTCTCTGGGGAGATCGACGGACGCCTCGCTGCCGAGCTGATCGTGAAGCTCGGTCTGGTGGTCGTGGATGATTACCTGGATCTTCCCGGGCCTCGTTCGAGATCGGGCTCCTTCCGGGGGAAAGCCGTGAGCATTCTGGTGACTCGGGATGCCTCGATGACCGGACGTCTCGATTGAGTGCGCAACAACCAAGATTCAACGCCCCGCAAGGCGGGCAAGCACGAAAAGAGGAGGATACGACATGGCGCGCGTGGTGAAGCTCGGAATCAAACGGCCGGCGACGAGGCCTCTGCTCCTGCTCGAGCCGCCGCACGCCTTCGAGGGCCGGCTTCCCGGCCGGCTCCAGGAGCGCGCGCCGAAGGTCATCGAAACCGAAGAGGGTCACGAAGTCTGGAGCTTCGAAGACACGTCGTACTTCCAGGTCGGCTTTCTGTGCGTGGCGGGGCGTCCCCGGGAAGATCACCGGGTCGAGCCGGCGCGTTTCTCCGAGGTTCGCCCCGGCTGCTGGAACATCGACGCTCGCATCAAGGACATGGACATCGGAGGGATCTGGAGCTCGGTGAACTTTCCCTCCGGCGTGACGGGCTTCGGCGGCACGCTCTTCTCCGAGGCCAAGGATCCCGAGCTCGGTCTCGCCTGTGTGCGCGCCTGGAACGATTGGCTCTTCG
>JAFDDG010000043.1 GCA_019310965.1 Deltaproteobacteria bacterium | reverse complement strand
CAGCGCCAGCGCGAGCAGGGCGGTGGCCAGCAATGCGGACCAATCGGCGGACGAGTGGCGTTTCGGGTGCATGACTCCGCTCGGCTCATCGGCCCAGCGAAGCGTGTGATTGAGGCTGGATGGAGGGCGGTTCTCCCTCCGGGGCAAGGGGAGTTGCGTGCTAGTGAGCCAGCTTCACCGCCTCGGCCATCTCGTTCAGCAGCTGTGCCGTCTCGTCCCAGCCGATGCACGCGTCCGTGATGGAGACGCCGCGCTGGAGCTGCTGGCCCGGGCTCCAAGCCTGGTTGCCGGGCTCGAGGTTGCTCTCGATCATCATGCCGAGGATGCCCGGCGTGCGCCGGCGCACCAGGTCGAGCACCTCGCGGCAGACGGGGCCCTGCAGCCTGTAGTCCTTGCGCGAGTTGCCGTGGGAGCAGTCGATCATCACCGGCCGCGCCAGGCTTTCCTCGCGCACCTGCTCGAATGCCTCCGCGATGCTCTCGGCGTCGTGGTTCGGGCCAGCCGAGCCGCCGCGCAGCACCACGTGGCGATCGGGGTTGCCGCTGGTCGATACGACGGCGGAGGCGCCATCGGCCGTGATGCCCAGGAAGCTGTGTGCGTGGCGAGCCGCGATCATCGCGTGATGGGCGACGGCCAGGCCCCCGTCGGTGCCGTTCTTGAACCCGACCGGCATCGAGAGGCCGCTCGCGAGCTCGCGATGCGTCTGGCTCTCGGTGGTTCGCGCGCCGATGCTGGCCCAGCTGAGAAGGTCCGCGATGTACTGCGGCGTGAACGGGTCGAGCAGCTCACTGGCGCACGGCAGTCCCAGCTCGTTGATGCGCAGCAGCAGGCCGCGCGCTTGCGCGATGCCCTCCTCCACGTCGCAGGTGCCGTCGAGGTGCGGATCGTTGGACAGGCCCTTCCAGCCGACGGTGGTGCGCGGCTTTTCGAAGTAGGTGCGCATCACCACGTGGAGCTGGTCGCGCAGCGGGTCCGCGGTCTCCTGCAGACGCTGCGCGTAGTCGAGGGCGGCGTCGGGGTCGTGGATCGAGCACGGCCCGACGATCACCAGCAGCCGCTGCATGTCGCGCCCGTGCACGAGGTCGCGGATGCCTGCCCGGCCCGCGACGACGCTGGCCCGGGCCTCGGGCGTGATCGGAAGCCGGCCCTTCAGCTCCCGGGGTGGGCTGAGGGGCCGCAGGCCGGTGAGATTGCGGTCCTCGATCTGGTCGTTCGCTTCGTCTTCCATGTCGTCCTCATCGCTGGGTCGCTGTGGGGCTCCCCAAATGACGAAGGCCCCGAGATCTCTCTCGGGGCCTTCGGAAAAACTGCGTTGGGTGGGTTCCGCCCTTACGCACTCCGCCAGGCCCCGTGGGTAAACCACGCGGCATAGCCAAAATATGCGCTCTGCTGACTGCGGAACGGGCTCATGGGGTTCAGCATATCAGAAACGCGGTTTGGAAAGTAGACCCGGCTGCGGTCCGGGGCTCGGCCGATGCGGCCCGGGTTAGGGGTGCCCGGTGGCGTCGCGCTGGGATTGCGCTTCCCACTTCGCTTCCTGGCTCTCGCTGAGGCGCGTTACCACGAAGCAGGCGAGCCCCGCCGAGATGCCGGCGGCCACGTCCGCCAGCGTCAGCAGGCTCATCGAGACCTGGATTCTCTGCAGGTTCACGCCGGCACCGATATCGCTGAGCCACGCCAGCAGACGCAGATTCACGCTGAGGAGGAAGCTCAGCCACCAGATGCCCAGGAGCTGCGGCACCGGCTGCTGGCGCCACAGGAAGGCGTCGAGGTTGTCCGGATCGCTGGCCTGCCAGATTTCGCGCATCACCTGGTAGGGACGGAAGAAGTTCACGCCCGGGAACAGGAAGCCCCAGATGCACCACTCGCGACGGTAAACCGGGCGTCGCACGCCGAGCGCCCGCAGGTTGACCCGCAGCTGGTAGAGCCACGCCATGAAAGCGACGCCGGTCGCGAAGACGGCGAGGAGCTGGGCCGACACGAGCCAGCTCTCGGTGGTGAACTGTGCCGTGCGCAGGTCCCTCGGGACGGCTGTGCCGTGGGTGGCCTGGAAGATCTGCCTCAGATTCGAGAGGTCGATCCCGATGGATATCCACGCCAGCGCCATCGTCAGGAGCAGCAGCCCGATGGCCCAGCGCCCGGTGTCGCGTGGCGAGATGAAGGGCGGTCGGAACGTGGCGCCTTCGCTGGTCGGCACGAAGTCGTCATCGCTGTGCGAGCGTCGGCGTCGCCGGCGTCCGAATCTCATGTCTGCTCCTGGCGCATGCGCTCGGCCGCGACCATCGCGACCGCCGCCTGCAGGTTGTAGGAGCGGATGAATCCCGCCATCGGAATGCGCACCACCTCGTCGCACTGCGCGAGCACGCTGTCCGACACACCGGCGTGCTCGCCGCCCACGACGAAGAGTGTCGGGCCCGTCAGATCCACCTCCCAGGGCGCGGCGCGGCCCGAGTCTTCGAGTGCGATCGTGCGGCGCGAAGCCTTGCGCGCGGCCGCCAGCAGCGTGTCGGCTGCGACCCACTGGACCGGCACGAAACGGTCTGCCCGCATCGAGGCGCGAACCGCTTCGCGGCGCTGCGCGTGATCGAACGCGGCATCGACGAAGACGCCGGCGGCGCCGCTCACCTCGGCGGTGCGGATCGCCATGCCCGCGTTGCCCGGGTAGACGACGCCGTGGAGCAGCCAGGCCGCGCCGGGGCGGGCGAGCACCTCGGAGGGCCCGGCGGATGGCTCGGGGCCGAGCAGGGCCACCGCGCCACCCGGGCCGTTCGGCGGCCGCAGTCGATCGAAGTGGCGCTCGCCCACGATCTGGATCGCCACGCCGGCGGCGCGGGCCGGCCCTTCCAGAGCGCGCGCCGCCGCGTCCTCGCGGTCGCCATCGAGGACGATGAGCCGCAACGGCTCGCCGCGCTCGAGCGCGGCGCCGATGGCAGCGCTCCCAGCGAGCTTGCGGCGCATCCCTTCCACGCGCGGGAATGTGTCGAATTGCAGGCGGCGCTTCAATGCGTCGCGCGGTCGCGCATCAGGGGCGCGGTCGGGTCGCTCGAACCACGAAGTACTGGTTGAGCTCGTCGTTCTGGCCGTCCGCGCGCCAGCTGGCGACGCGCTCGACCGGCAGCTCGGCGAGGAGCTCCGCCGTCTCGTCTTCGTGGGCGAAGTGCACGTAGCGCAGGCCGCCCCCGTCGCCGAAGGGCAGCAGGTGGTCGCCGGGCTCGAGTCGCCCGGGGTCGACGGGTGGCTGTGCCGCTTCCCACGGCACGATCTTGTCGCGGAAGCGCGCGAAGGCGACGAGGCGCCAGCAGGTCAGCGCCATGAGTCCCCCCGGCGCGAGCCGTGCCAGCAGTGTCGCGAGCAGCGCCCGACGCCGTGCGCGGCCCGGCACGTGATGCAGCAGGCCGAAGCCGGCGATGAGGTCGAAGCGTCGCGCGCCGAGTGCGGCCGTGAGGTCGTCGCCCACCAGGTCGATCTCGAGAAACTCCGGCGCGGTGCCCAGTCTTCCCTCCGCCTGGGCGATGGCGATGAGCTCGCCGCAGCTGTCCAGGCCGCTGTAGCGCAGGGCAGGGCGTGCCTCGGCGAGAAAGCGCCCGAGCCGGGCGTTGCCGCAGCCCACGTCGAGGACACGCGCGGCCGCCGGCAGCCCCTCGGCGTCGAGTAGCCCGTGCAGGCGGCGCCAGCCGGGCCACGGCCCCTCGCGGCTGGCACTGAAATCCGCCGCTCGCCGCGCGTAGAAGGCGGCGTTGATGTCGGCGAGCTGGCGTGCGGTGTTGTCGTCCACGCTGACCTGCCTCGGTACTCTAGCCCCCCTGGAGGCAGGTTTGCGCAGCGCGCGTCGCACCGATCACGGCTTCGATCTCGCCGCCCACGCCGACGAGCTGGCGCCGCTGGTCGCGGCGCTGGCGGCGGCGCCGGCCCTGGATGCGAAGGCCCTCGATCGCCTGGTGCGCCGGCACGCGAAACGCGGCGGCGGATTGTTTCGCAAGAGCGAGATCATCGCCGGCTTTCGCGGGCTGGGCGGGACGGAGCGCTTTGGCGCGAGTGAAGACGCTTTCGTCGCGAGCTTGCGCCTGCGGCCGGTGCGCACACTCTCGGGCGTCACGCCGGTCACGCTGCTGACCAAGCCCTATCCGTGTCCGGGGCGCTGCATCTTCTGTCCCAACGACGTGCGCATGCCCAAGAGCTACCTCGCCGACGAGCCCGGTGCCCAGCGCGCCGAGGACAACCGCTTCGACCCCTACCTGCAGGCCTGGAACCGTCTGCGCGCCTACCGCCAGATCGGGCACCCGACCTCGAAGATCGAGCTCATCGTACTCGGCGGAACCTGGAGTCATTACCCCGAGCCCTATCAGCGCTGGTTCGTGAAGCGAACCTTCGACGCGCTGAACGATTTCGGTGCCGGGCGCGATGCGCGCGCCGCGGCGGGAGCCGCACCGGCGCGCTGGCGCGAGGCCCTCCGCGCCCTGGACGGTCGGGCGCTCGGCGGCGATCGGGCCTACAACCGCGCCATCGGAGCGTTCCTGGAGCGCGAGCACGGGCGCGGCTTGTTGCACGCGAGCGAGAGCGCCACGTGGTCGGAGCTCGAGGCCGCCCAGTGCGAGAACGAGAGCGCCGGCGCGCGCTGTGTGGGGCTCTCCCTCGAGACGCGGCCGGATGAGGTCGACGCCGTCGAAGCCCTGCGCATGCGCCGGCTCGGCGCCACCAAGGTGCAGCTCGGCGTGCAGAGCCTCTCCGACGCCGTGCTCGAGGCCAATCGTCGCGGCCACGACGTCGCACAGACGCGCCGTGCCTTCGCCGTGCTGCGCCGCTTCGGTTTCAAGCTTCAGATCCACTACATGCTGAACCTGCTCGGCTCGACGCCAGAGCAGGATGTTGCGGGCTTCGAGCAGCTCTTTCGCGATCCGGATTTCCAGCCGGACGAGCTCAAGCTCTATCCCTGCATGCTCGTCGCGAGCGCGGAGCTGATGCGCCACTACGAGGCCGGTGACTGGCGCCCTTACGACGACGCGGAGCTACTCGATGTGGTGACCGCGTGCTTGAAGCTCGCACCGGAGACGCTGCGCCTCAGTCGCGTGATTCGCGATTTCTCCTCCCACGACATCGTCGCCGGCACCCACACCGCGAATTTGCGCGAGTGGGCAGAGCGCCGCCTGGCCGCGGAAGGCCTGCGCTGCCGCGACATCCGCGCTCGCGAGATTCGCGGCGACGGCTTCGACGCCGACGCGCTCGAGCTGCGCGAGGCTGCCTTCGTCACCTCGATTGGCGAGGAGCGTTTCGTCAGCTTCGAGACCCCAGATCGGCAGCTGGTGGGCTTTCTGCGCCTCTTGCTGCCGAAGACGCCGGCGCCGCATCCGGAGCTCGCAGGCGCTGCGCTGATCCGCGAAGTGCATGTCTACGGCGCGAGTCTCGCCGTCGGCCAGAGCGGCGACGCCGCGCAGCACGCCGGGCTCGGCGGTCGGCTCGTCGAACGCGCAGCCGAGATCGCGCGCGAGGCGGGCTATGCGAGCCTAGCGGTGATCTCGGCGGTGGGAACGCGGGAGTGGTATCGGAGGCTCGGCTTTCAGTGCGCCGCGCTCTACCCGCGGCGCGATCTCGGCGAAGTGCCTCGCAGGCGTTAGGCGCTCCGGAAGCTCAGCTCGTCTCCGGTGGCGTCCACCAGGATCTTCGAGCCCTCCGGGAACTCGCCTTCCAAGATGCGCATTGCGAGGGGATCCTGCACCAGCCGCTGGATCACGCGCTTGAGTGGCCGCGCGCCGAAGTGCGGGTCGTAGCCCCTGTCCGCCAGCAGATCTTCCGCTGCTCGCGTCACCTCGATCTCGATGCGCCGCTCGGCCAGCAGCCGCCGCACGCGCTCGAGCTGGATGCCGACGATGTGGCCCAGGTGCTCGCGCTTCAGCTGGTGGAAGATGATCGTCTCGTCCACCCGGTTCAGGAACTCCGGCTTGAAGTGCGCCCGCAGCGCCGCGTCCACCTCTCGCTCGATCTCGGCCTCGTCGTCGAGCGAGACGATGCTCTCGCTGCCGAGGTTCGAGGTCAGGATCAGGACCGTGTTGCGGAAGTCGATGGTGCGGCCCTGGCCATCGGTGAGGCGCCCGTCGTCGAGCACCTGCAGCAGCACGCTCCATACGTCGGGGTGGGCCTTCTCGATCTCGTCGAAGAGCACGACGCCGTAGGGGCGGCGTCGCACAGCCTCGGTGAGCTGCCCGCCCTCGTCGTAGCCGATGTAGCCGGGAGGTGCGCCGATCATCCGCGACACCGAGTGCCTCTCCATGTACTCGCCCATGTCGATGCGCGTCATGGCGTGCTCGTCGTCGAAGAGAAATTCGGCGAGCGCCCGGGCCGTCTCCGTCTTGCCGACACCGGTGGGCCCGAGGAAGATGAACGAGCCGATCGGCCGGTCCGGGTCCTGCAGGCCGGCCCGCGCCCGGCGCACCGCGGCGGAGACGGCGCGCAGCGCGTCGTCCTGTCCGATCACTCGGGCCGCCAGCTGGTCTTCCATCTGGAGCAGCTTCTCCTGCTCACCCTCGAGCATCTTCGAGACCGGGATGCCGGTCCACTTGGAGACGATCTCTGCCACTTCTTCCGAGGTCACTTCCTCGGAGAGCAGCGAGCCGGCGGCCTGGAAGTCTTCGAGGCGCTTGTGCTCCGTCTCGAGGTCCTTCTCGAGCTGCACGAGCTCGCCGTAGCGGATCTCGGCGGCGCGCTCGAGATTGCCCTGGCGCTGGCTGCGTTCGAGCTCGGCGTTCAACATCTCGCGCTGCTCCTTGAGCTCCCGCACGTTGGCGATGCCGCCCTTCTCGTTCTCCCAGCGCGCCTTCATGGCGGCGCCTTCGCCCTGCAGCTCGGCGACCTCGCGCTCGACGCGCTCGAGCCGCTCGCGGCTGGCGTCGTCGCTCTCCTTCTTGAGCGCCTCTCGCTCCACTTCGAGCTGGATGCGCTTGCGCTCGATCTGGTCGAGGTCCTCGGGCATCGAGTCGATCTGCACGCGCACGCGGCTGGCGGCCTCGTCGACCAGGTCGATGGCCTTGTCCGGCAGGAAGCGGTCAGTGATGTAGCGGTTGCTGAGCGTGGCGGCAGCCACCAGCGCGGCATCCTGGATGCGGACGCCGTGGTGCACCTCGTAGCGCTCCTTGAGTCCGCGCAGGATCGAGATGGTGTCCTGCACATTGGGCTCCCCGACGAAGACCGGCTGGAAGCGTCGCTCGAGCGCCGCGTCCTTCTCGACGTGCTTGCGGTACTCGTCGAGGGTGGTGGCGCCGATGCAGCGCAGCTCGCCGCGGGCCAGCGCCGGCTTCAGCATGTTCGCTGCGTCGGCGGCGCCCTCCGCAGCGCCGGCGCCCACGATGGTATGCATCTCGTCGATGAAGATGATGATCTGGCCGTCGGCCTCGGACACCTCGCGCAGCACGGCCTTGAGACGGTCCTCGAACTCGCCGCGGTACTTGGCGCCGGCGATCATCGAGCCGATGTCGAGGGAGACGAGCCGGCGCTCTTTCAGGCTCTCGGGCACGTCGCCCGCAACGATGCGCTGGGCCAAGCCCTCGGCGATGGCGGTCTTGCCGACGCCGGGCTCGCCGATCAGCACCGGGTTGTTCTTGGTGCGGCGCGAGAGCACCTGCACGATGCGGCGGATCTCCTCGTCGCGGCCCACCACCGGGTCGATCTTGCCCTGACGGGCGATGTCGGTGAGATCGCGCCCGAATTTGGCGAGTGCCTGGTATTTCGATTCCGGGTCCTGGTCGGTGACGCGCGCACTGCCGCGCACGGACTGGAGGGCCTTCAGCAGCGCCTCGCGCTCGGCACCGCTGCGGCGCAGCATCTCGCCCGCCGGGTGGTCCTTGGTGCTCGCGATGGCGAGCAGCAGGTGCTCGGTCGAGACGTATTCGTCTTTGAGGGCGTCGGCTTCTTCGAAGGCCTTCTCGAGCACATTGTTTGCCGCGCGTGAGATCTGTGGCTGTGCGCCACCGGAGACCTTGGGAAGGCCCTCGATCAGCTTCTCCGTCTCGCTCTGCAACACGTCGATGGGCACGCCGAGCTTCTGCAGCACGGGAACCGTGCTGCCCTCGGGCTGCCCCATCAATGCGCACAAGATGTGCGCGGGTGTGATTTCAGAGTGCCCTCGCGAGGCGGCCTGACTCTGCGCCTCGGCGAGGGCTTCCTGGCTGCGGATGGTGAGCTTGTCGTGGCGCATGGCCAAACAAGCTATGCACGCACTCCGCGCCGGCAACCCCTCCCCGCGGGACCCCAAGCGGGGACGGTGTTGCTTTCTTGCCTTTTCAGCAGCGGGGCTCGCTGCCGCAGCGACCGTCGAAAAGGCAAGAAAGCAACACCGTCCCCTTGCCTCGAGCTGCTAGCTGGTCGGGGGCTTGAGGGGCACGAAGATGGTCTGGTCGCCGCGCCGCACCAGCAGCAACGCGCCGTCGTCGGCTTTGGCGAGCTGTTGCTCGAGGGCCTCGACGTTGCCGCTCTCGTGCTTGTCGACTTCGAGGATGAGGTCGCCGCTGCGCACGCCCGCTTCGGCGGCGGAGCTGCCGGGCGCCACACGCGTGACGACGACACCCTCGCCGGGCTCGACGCCGAGACGATCCGCCAGGTCGCGGGTCAGCTCCTGCACGCGCAGACCGTAGGCGCGTGCGCCGCCGCCACTGCCCTCGGGCGTCGAGGCCAGCTGTGTCTGCTCCGGATCGTCCATCTTGCCGATCTCTGCGCGCAGCTTCTTGCGCTTGCCGTCGCGCAGCACCACCAGGTCGACCTTCTTGCCCACGCCGGTGGAGGCCACCACTCGGGGCAGGTCGCTCATCTCGTCGATATTCTGCCCGTTGAATTCGACGATCACGTCGTAGCGCTCGATGCCCGCGTCGTCGGCCGGGCCTTCGGGCATGACCCGCGAGACCAGCGCTCCGCTCTCATCGTCGAGCTCGAGGTGCTCGGCGATCTCGGGGCTGATCTTCTGGATGACCACACCGAGCCAGCCGCGAGTCACGTGCCCCGCCTCGCGCAGCTGGGGCAGGATGTCCTTGGCCATATTCACCGGCACCGCGAAACCGATGGTGTTGGCGCGGGGGTTGATCGCGGTGTTGATCCCGATCACTTCGCCCTTCAAGTTGATGAGCGGGCCGCCGGAGTTGCCCGGGTTGATGGCCGCGTCGGTCTGGATGAAGTCGTCGTAGCTGCCCTGGCCGATGATGCGGTGCTTGGCCGAGACGATGCCTGCCGTCACCGTGTGCTCGAGGCCGAAGGGGTTGCCGATGGCGACGACCCATTCGCCAGGGCGCACGCTCTCGGAATCGCCCAGCGGAAGCGAGAAGAGCTCGGTGTCCGTCGCCACGCGAATCAGAGCGAGGTCCGTCTTGGGATCGCGACCGACGACCTCCGCATCCAGCTCGCGCCCGTCCTCGAAGAGCACGGTGATGCTGTCGGTGCCTTCGATCACGTGGTTGTTGGTCACGATGTAGCCGTCGGACGAGATCACGAAGCCCGAGCCCAGACTCGGCACCTGACGTTCCTGGGGCATCCCGCCCGAGCCCGGATGGCCGCCGAAGGGCAGGCCGAAGAAGAACTCTTCCAGGCCCTGGGGCATGCCGCTGCCGGTTACGGTGCGCTCGGTCCGGATGTTGACCACGCCGGGCGATACGCGCTCCGCCAGATCCGCGAAGCTGCTGGGCACGCTCTGCGGCTCGGCGGCCGGCTGATTCGAGCCCTCGGACCAGAACGCCTCGGCGTCGGTGTCGGCATCGTCCGAGCCGAACAGGTCGATCGCCTGCGCCTCCCCCCCGCGCCAGTCGACGCGGATATCGAGGACGCCGGAGACCACCAAGGCCACCAGCGCCAGTGAGGCGAGCAGAACGACGGAGCCGAAACGACGAGTTTTCATGAAGTTCTCCCTGGCAGTTGCCTGCGTGGAGGTAGGAACCCGCTACGGGATGACAGGTTCCGGGTTCGAGGCCAGATGCGCCGCGGGCCCGGGCGCACCTCAGAGAAGCGGGACGGTGACATGGTACCGCCCCCCTCCTCTGGCAACCACGATGCGCGCCCGGCTGCGCCCGCGCAGGTCGAGAGCGGCGCTGCGCAGCGCGTTGCCGTCCTCCAGAGCACGACCGTTGATGCCGAGAATCAGGTCGCCGGCCTCGAGGCCGATGCGCTCGGCACCGCTGCCCGGGCGCACCTCGACCACGGCGTAGCCCCCGCCAACCGCGGGTTGGAGCTCGAGGCCGATGCGCTCGCGCACCAGGGCGTCGATCACGGCCTTCGGCACCTCCTCGGCGGTCAGCGAGGCGCGCCGCTCCGCGCCCGCCCGCAGCAGTCGCAGCTCGAGCTCCTGGCCCTCGACCATCGCGTCGAGCATCTCGAAGAAGCTTCGCGCGTTGCGGATCGGGCGTCCCGCCAGCTTGGTGACCACGTCGCCGCGGCGCACGTCGGCCCGGGCGGCCGGGCTGCCGGCCCGCACCTGGTTCACCAGCGCGCCGGCGCTGCTGGCCGGCAGGTCGAGGGCGCGGATCAGATCCGGCGTGAGGTCCTGGAACTCGATGCCGAGCCAGACCGGCGAGACCTCGCCCTCCTCGATGAGCTCGCGCACCACCCGGCCCGCGGTGTCGATCGGGATGGCGAAGCCGATGCCTTGGCCGCCCTGGTACACCGCGGTGTTGATGGCGATCAGGCTGCCGTGGGCGTTGAGCAGCGGGCCGCCGGAGTTGCCGGGGTTGATCGAGGCGTCGGTCTGCAGGAAGCCGTGGTAGGTGAGGTTCTCGGTGCGGATCGAGCGGTCGAGGGCCGAGATCACGCCGGTGGTCACGGTGCTCGAGAGCCCGAAGGGGTTGCCGATGGCGATTACCGGCTCGCCCACCATCAGGTCTTCGGACGAGCCCAGCGGGATCCAGGGCAGCTTCTCGTCGCTCTTTGCCTTCAGCACGGCGACGTCGTTGTTCGGGTCGGCACCCACCAGCTCCGCGTCGAACTCTCGGCCATCGGCGAAGGCGATGCGGATGCGACTGGCCCGGGCCACGACGTGCTCGTTGGTCAGGATGTGGCCCTCGGGGTCGATCACCACGCCGGAGCCCAGACTCTGGGTCTTGCGCGGCAGCCGCGGCTCGAAGAAATCCCGGAAGAAGCTGTCGAAGAAGGGATCGCGACCAAAGGGCCGCAAGCCCCCGCCCCGCACGTCTCGCTCGGTGGTGATGTTCACCACGGCCGGACCCACGTCCTTTGCGACCTTCACCGTGATGGTGTGGCGCAGGAAGGGGTCGTCGGCGTCGGCCGACCGGGTCGGCGCCAGCAACGCCAGCGCAATTGCGGCATGCGTCAGCATCTCGCGGGTGAGACGCGCGCGGCGCCGGCTTGCTTCATTGCGATCACTCGGCATGCGGGGCAGGGTAGCGCGGGGTGTGGCGCGGTAAGCTCAGCGGCGACGTGAATTCGCGCCCTGCTGAGTCCGTATTCCCGCGCAAGCCCGGCCGGCCGCTGGTGGTGTTGGGAGCAGGCGGCCACGCGCGCGTGGCCGCGGATGCGGCTCGAGCGGCGGGCTGCGAGGTGGCGGGCCTTCTGGCGCCCGACGCTGCTGCCGGCGAGCGCATCGGCGACTGGATGCTGCTCGGCGGTGACGAAAAGCTCGCGCAGCCCGGCTTCGTGGCCGCCCACGCCTTCGTGGTGGGCATCGGCGACGCGGCGCTGCGCCGCTCCCGCAGCCTGGCGCTGCGCGATCTCGGCGCCGAGCTCGCGAGCGTCGTTCACCCGGCGGCGACGCTGGCGCCGGATGTCGGGCTGGGGGCGGGCAGCGTGGTCTTCGCCGGAGCCGTCGTGAATACGGGCAGCCGGATCGGCGACTTCTGCATCGTGAACACCCGGGCCAGCATCGATCATGACGCCGAGCTCGCCGATGGCGTGCAGGTGGGGCCGGGCGCGGTGCTGGCCGGTGCCGTCCACTGCGCCGCGGACGCGTTCATCGGCAGCGGGGCCGTGGTGTTGCCGGGCCTGCGTGTCGGCGCTCGCGCCGTGGTCGGGGCCGGCGCCGTCGTCACCCGCGACGTGCCACCGGACGTGACGGTGACCGGCAACCCGGCGCGCGAGCCGGGCGACGCGACATGAAGCGGAGCGACGGGGGAAGCTGCGAATGCGCGTACTCGTGACCGGCGCCGCCGGCTACATCGGTTCCGTGCTGGTGCGGCAGCTGCTGGCCGCGGGCCATCGGGTAACGGGTCTCGACAATCTCTCGTTCGGCGGTGAGAGCCTGCTGGCGGTCTTCGGCGAGCCGGGCTTTCGCTTCGTGCTCGGAGACGTGCGCGAAGCCGGAGACGTGCGCGCGGCACTCGAGGGCTGCGATGCCGTGGTGCATCTGGCCGCGATCGTCGGCGATCCGGCCTGCAAGGCGCAGCCCGAGCTGGCCCGCGCGATCAACCTCGATGCGGCGCTCGCCTTGTACGCGCAGGTGCAGGCGACTCCTGCCGTTACGCGTTTCGTTTTTGCCTCGACCTGCAGCAACTACGGTCGCTCCGATGAGGGCGAAGCGCTGATGAACGAGAGTTCGCCGCTGCGTCCGCTCTCGCTCTACGCCGAAACCAAGGTCGCCGTCGAACAGGTGTTGCTCGAGGGTGAGCGGCGCGCCGGGCTCTGCAGCACGGTGTTGCGCTTTGCCACCGTCTACGGCGTCTCGCCGCGCATGCGCTTCGATCTGACGGTGAACGAGTTCGTGCGCGACGTGGCTCTCGGACGCGAACTCGAGATCTTCGGCGAGCAGTTCTGGCGGCCCTACTGCCACGTGGCAGACCTGGCGCGCGGTGTGTGGCGGGTGCTGGAAGCGCCCGTCGCGGCGGTGAACGGCGAGGTCTACGGCGTGGGCGATTCCGGCGAGAACTACCAGAAGCGCATGATCGCCGACGAGATTCGCCGCCAGATCCCCGAAGCGCGCATCTCCAGCGTGCACCGGGACGAGGATCCGCGGGACTACCGGGTCGACTTCTCGAAGATTCGCGACGCTCTCGATTTCCGCATCACCCGGCGCCTGCCGGACGGCGTGCGCGAGATCCGCGAGCTGGTGACCGCGGGCCTGCTCGCGGATCCGGACGCGCGGATCTACTCGAACACCTGAGGAGCGTGCTCAGCTCGGGGCCGCCACGGCGTCGAGTGCGGCGCGCAGGGCGGCGGTCGCTGCCACCGGATCGCCGGCGCCGAGGATGCTGCCGGTCACTGCGACACCCCGCGCACCGGCAGCCACGCACGCCCCGGCGTTGTCGGGGGTGATGCCGCCCTGGGCGAGAACTTCGCGGCGGCTGCACGCGGCCCGGGCGAGGGCTTCGAGGCCCAGGGGTGTCCGGCTCGCCGGCTTCGAGAGCGGTGCGAAGACCGGCGCCAGGTGCACGGTGTCTGCGCCCTCGGCGGCGTCGACTTCCGCGGGCGCGTGGCACGCGGCACTCACCAGCCTCTCTTCGCCGAGCAGGCGACGGGCCGCGCTGGGCGGCGCCCCGTCGAAGCCCAGGTGCACGCCGTCGGCGCCGACGGCCAGCGCCACGTCGATGCGCCGGTTCACCAGCACCTGCACGCTGCGGCCCGCGCGCTCGGCGCCGGCCCGCGCCGCCCACAGCACCTCGTCGACCAGCGCCAGGAGCGCCTGGCCCGGCCGCTGCCGCTCGCGCACCTGTACCCAGTCGACGCCTGCGCTCACCACGGCGCTGAAGGTCGCCTTGCCCAGGGCGTCGAAGTCCGTGCCCGAGAGCACCAGGCACAGGGTCGGGCACGGCGCGGTGGCGCTCAGAAGCTGGCGATTCCTTCGAGCGGGCTCGACGCCGAAGCGTACAGACGCCGCGCCATGCGACCCGACTCGTAGGCCAGGCGCCCGGCTTCGACGGCCAGCTTCATCGCCTGGGCCATGCGCAGGGGATCCTTGGCGCCGGCGATGCCGGTGTTCATCAACACGGCGGTGCAGCCGAGCTCCATGGCCACCGCGGCGTCGCTGGCGGTGCCGACGCCGGCATCGACGATCACGGGCACCTCGACGGTCTCGAGGATGATGCGCAGGTTCGCGGGGTTGCGAATGCCCATGCCCGAGCCGATCGGCGCGCCCAGCGGCATCACCGCCGCGCAGCCCATGGCGGCGAGCTTCTGGCAGGCCACCGGATCGTCGGTGACGTAGGGCAGCACCGTGAATCCCTCGTCCACCAGCAGCTGCGCGGCTTCGAGCGTGGCACTGACGTCGGGGAAGAGTGTTCGCTCGTCGCCGATCACCTCGAGCTTCACGAGTCCGTGTCCCAGCAGCTCGCGGCCGAGGCGCGCCGTGGCGATGGCATCCTCGGCGCTGAAGCAGCCGGCGGTATTGGGCAGGATCGTGAAGCGATCCGGCGTGATGAAATCGAGTAGCCCCTTGCCCTTGGGCGCGTCGAGCTGTGTGCGGCGCAGCGCGACCGTCACCATCTCGGCGCCGGCCGCGTCGGCACAGGCGCGGTTCTGCTCGAACGAGTCGTACTTGCCGCTGCCGATCACGAGCCGGGAGCGGAAGCTGTGCTCGCCGAGGGTGTAGGTGTCGCCCATTTTGTTCAGCCTCCTCCGACGGCTTCGAGTATTTCGACGCGGTCGCCGGGTAGCAGGGTCTGGGATGCGAATGCCGAACGCGGCACGACGTCGCGGTTCACGGCCACTGCGATCTTGCGGCGTTCGAGCCCGAGGCTCTCCACGAGAGCGTCGATGGTGGCGCCCGCGGCCAGGCTGCGGGGCTCTCCGTTTACGACGAGTTCCAGGGGGAGATCGGGCACGAACTTCCTCGACGCTGCCACGCCAACAGTCGGCCACGTCGCGCGGGGTGTCAAACCCGCGGCCGGAAGGGGACCAGGCAAGGGCGTCCCCGCTCTGCCGCTACTCCCCGCGGCCGGTGTTTTGTCTACCTTGGTGGCGTGGCGGGGGGCGGTTTGTCGCACGAATACAGGGTCTGGGCTCGCATCGACCATGCCGCCCTGCGCGCGAACTTCGAAGAGGCTCGCCTCCTCGCGGCCGGCGCCACCCTCTTCGCGGTGGTGAAGGCCGACGCCTACGGCCACGGCGGCGTCGCGGTGGCACGGAGCCTCTTGGCGGCGGGCTGCGAGCAGCTGGCGGTGGCCAGCGTCGACGAGGCTTGCGTGCTGCGAGATGCCGGAATCACGGCGCCGCTTCTCGTGCTCGGCGGCGTAGAAGGGCCGGGTGGCGCGAAGGAGGCTGCCGCTCGCGGGCTCGGCGTGGTGGTGCACCACGCCGGCCACGTCGATGCGCTGGCGGCGGCCGGAGCGCCGCTGGCAGCTCACGTGGAGATCGACACGGGCATGCACAGGATGGGCGTGCCGCTGGCGGAGGCGGCCGCGCTGCTGGAGCGGGTGGCTGCGGCGCCGCATCTCTCGCTCGATGGCCTGATGACCCACCTGGCCCGGGCCGACGAGCGGGATCTGGTGCCTTCCCTCGAACAGCTGGCGCGCTTTCGCGCGCTGCTCGGTGAGGCGCGGGCCGCGGGCGCCGCGCCGCGCTTCGTGCACGTCGGCAACTCCGCGACCCTGCTCGTCGGCGAGGTGTTGCGCGCGGCCTGCCCGGAGGTGAATGCGGTGCGTCCCGGCCTCATGCTCTACGGCGCGCGGCCGGCGGCGCACCTGCCCGGGGTGCTGACGCCCGTGATGTCGCTCTGCGCCCGCGTGGTCCAGGTGCGCTCGGTCGCCGCCGGTGCGGCCGTGGGCTACGGCGCGCTCTGGCGCGCCGAGCGTGCGACCCGCGTCGCCACCGTCGCGGCCGGCTACGCCGATGGCGTGCCCACGGCCGCCTGCAACGCGGGCCAGGTCTCGATCCGTGGGCGTCGCCACCGGATCGTCGGGCGCGTATCCATGGATGCGACCGGCGTCGACATCGGAGACGCCGCGGTCGAGATCGGTGACGAGGTGCTGTTTTTCGGCACCCGGCACGACGCCGCGCTGCCCGTCGAGGAGGCCGCCGAGGCGGCCGGCACGATTTCCTACGAGCTGCTCAGCCGCGTCGGCAGGCGGGTGCCTCGGCTTCACGAGGGCGCCGACGGCTGAGTCGAACGCGTTTTGAGCGGAGCGGACTTGCCGAGGTGACGGCTCCTCGGTACCCCTTTCGCCGGAACCCCCCGACGCCCCCGTTCTCCGCGCGAGGAAGCCCCCGATGCCCCCCCAGCTGCCCGCAGGTGCCGTCGCGCGCGCATTGCTCTCCGTTTCGGACAAGACCGGTCTCCAGGAGTTTGCGCGCGGGCTTTCGGAGCTGGGCATCGAGCTCGTCGCGTCCGGTGGCACCGCCAAGGCGATTGCCGACGCCGGGCTCCCGGTCGTCGAGGTGGCCGCCCTGACCGGCAGCGCGGAGATGCTCGGTGGCCGCGTGAAGACGCTTCACCCGCGCATTCACGGTGGCATCCTGGCGCGTCGCGATCACGAGGGCGATCGGGCGGACATCGCCGAGCACTCGATCGGTCTCATCGATCTCGTCGTGGTCAATCTCTACCCGTTCGAGGCGACCGTCGCGCGGCCCGGCGTCACCCGCGCCGAAGCGGTGGAGAAGATCGACATCGGCGGCCCGTCGATGATCCGCTCTGCGGCGAAGAACCACGCCTACACGGCGGTGGTGGTCGACCCGGACGACTACGCCGGCATTCTCGAGGAGCTCGCGCAGAGCGGCCGTGCGCTCGCGGATGCGACCCGCCGTCGGCTGGCGCTGAAGGCCTTCGAGCGCACGGCGAACTACGACGCTGCGATCCACGCCTGGCTCGCGGCCCAGCAAGATGCCGCTGAGGCGGAGCTGCCGGCGCACCTCTCGCTGGATTTCTCCCGCGCCCAAGCCCTGCGCTACGGCGAGAACCCGCATCAGCAGGCGGCGCTCTACGGGCGCACCCTCGAGGTGGCCGAGCCGCTGCACGGCAAGGAGCTCTCCTTCAACAATGTGGTGGACGTGCAGGCGGCGCTGGCACTGATTCTCGACTTCGACGCGGCCGACGAGGCGACCGTCGCGATCCTCAAGCACAACACGCCCTGCGGTGTGGGCAGCGGGGCCACGCCCCTCGAGGCCTACCAGCGCGCCTTCGCCACCGATCCCGAGTCGCCCTTCGGCGGCATCATTGTCTGCAACCAGCCCTTCGACGAGGCGCTTGCGGCGAAGGTCGACGAGATCTTCACCGAGGTGCTGGTCGCGCCCGGCTTCAGCGACGCTGCGCTGGCGCTGCTCCAGAAGAAGAAGAACCGGCGGCTGCTGCGCTTCCACCCCGAGCGCGTCGATCGCAGTGAGCTCGACTGGAAGCGCGTCTTTGGCGGCGTGTTGTTGCAGGAGCCCGACGTGAGCGTCGAAGACCTGGCGTCCGCCCAGGTGGAGACGCAGCGCAAGCCCACGGAAGCCGAGCTGCGCGACCTGGCCTTTGCCTGGCGGGTGGTGAAGCACGTGAAGAGCAACGCCGTGGTCTTCGCCGGCCAGAACAGCACCCTCGCGATCGGCGGCGGCGCCACCTCGCGGGTGGATGCGATTCACAACGCCGTGGGCAAAGCGGGGCGCGTGGGACTCGATCTCACCAACTCGGTGCTGGCGAGCGACGCGTTCTTCCCGTTCCCCGACGGGTTGGAGGCGGCGGTGGCGGCCGGCGCCAGCGCCGTGGTGCAGCCCGGTGGCTCCGTGCGCGACAAAGAGGTCGTGGCCGCGGCGGATCGCCTCGGCGTGGCGATGGTCTTTACCGGTGTCCGACATTTTCGCCACTAGTCGGGGAGGAGACGCATGCGCATCCTCGTAGTCGGGTCCGGGGGACGCGAGCACGCACTCTTGTGGAAGATCGCGCAGAGCCCGCTCGCGAGCGCGCTCCACGCTGCGCCGGGCAGCGCTGCCATCGGCGAGCTGGCCACCTGTCATCCCGACGTGAAGGCGAACGATCTCGTTGCCCTGCAGGCGCTAGCCGAGCGCGAGGCGATCGATCTCGTGGTGGTGGGGCCGGAAGATCCGCTGGCTGCCGGGCTCACCGATCGCCTGCGCGCCGCGGGCATCGCGGTGTTCGGTCCGACGGCTGCGGCCGCTCAGCTCGAGGCCAGCAAGACCTTTGCGAAGCAGTTCATGGCGCGGCACGGCATCCCCAGCGCTGCCTTCGCCGTCTTCGATTCGCTCGACGCCGCCCGCGCACACGTGCGCGAGCTCGGCGGACCTTGCGTCGTGAAGGCCGACGGCCTCGCGGCGGGCAAGGGCGTCGCCGTCTGCGACGGTCCGGAAGACGCCGAAGCCGCGCTCGACGAGATGATGCGGGAGCGCCGCTTTGGGGATGCGGGCGCGACGGTCGTGATCGAAGAGCGCATGCAGGGCGAAGAAGCCTCTTACTATGCCATCAGCGACGGCGAGCGCGTCGTGACCCTCACCGCGGCGCAGGATCACAAGCGCGCACTGGACGGTGATTGTGGGGAGAACACGGGCGGCATGGGTGCGTACGCGCCGGCTCCGGTGGTGAACGATGCGGTCGAGAAGCGCATCCTCGAAGAGGTCGTCCACCCGGCGATTCGCGGCATGGCCTCCGACGGCGTCCCCTACACCGGCGTGCTCTACGTGGGCCTCATGATCGACGCCAGCGGTGCGCCGCGAGTGGTCGAGTTCAACGTGCGTTTCGGCGACCCCGAGACCCAGCCGCTGCTGGTCGGCATGCAGGGCGACCTGGTGCCGCTGCTCGATGGGGCTGCGCGGGGCCGGCTCGACAACGAGGCGGCGGTGGGCTTTCGAGACGCCGCGGTCTGCGTCGTACTCGCGTCCGGTGGTTATCCGCGCAGCTATCCCAGCGGCAAGCCGATCACGGGTCTCGAGGCTGCGGCCGCGCAGGAGGGAGTCGTCGTCTTCCACGCCGGAACGCGGCGCGCCGCCGACGGCGGCTTCGAGACGGCCGGTGGTCGCGTGCTCGGCGTGACGGCGCGCGGCGTCAGTGTCGCCGAAGCGCGCGAGCGTGCCTACGCCGCCTGCGACGTGATCGCGTTCGAGGGAGCGCACCGCAGGAACGACATCGCGTCGCGGGCGCTAGATCGGTGAGCCTGGCGGATCCGTTGGGCGATGCTGCGCGTTGGGTCGCGGCCGGGGGGCTGCTCGCCTATCCGACGGAGACGCTGTGGGCGCTGGGTGCGGACGCGAGCTCGCAAGTGGCCGTCGAGCGACTGCGTCGCTGGAAGGGGCGCGCCGCCGACGCGTCGATCTCGTTGCTGGTGGCAGACGCCGACCAGGCAGAGGCGCTGGGACTGCCGCTCGCGGGTGTCGCGCGCCGGCTCGCCCGCGCGTTCTGGCCCGGTCCGCTCACGCTCGTCGTGCGCGCCACGACGGGCTTCGCCGAGGGCATCGCCAATCGCGAGGGGGCCGTGGGCGTGCGCTGCTCGCCGCATCCGCTCGCCGGGGCGCTTGCGCGGCGCATGACCCGTGAGGGCTGCGGGCCGCTCACCGCCACGAGTCTCAATCGCGCCGGCGCGGCGCCCGCCGCCACCTGGGCGCAGGCGCGCACCGAGTGCGGCGAGGAGCCCGATGCGCCGCGGCTCGTCGACATCGATGGTGCGGAGGCGGGGGGCGCGGCGGTCAGCACGGTGATCGATGCCACTTGCGAGCCACCGCGTGTGCTGCGCTGGGGAGCTATCGCGGCGTCCGAGTTGAAGCCGGTGCTGGGCGCCTGGAGTGAAGCGTGAGTGAGCTGCGACCTTTCGGCGCGTTGCGCTACGACCCGGCGCGAGTCGACCTCGGCCGTGTGCTGGTGCCGCCCTACGACGTGATCTCGCCGGAAGACCGCTCGCGCCTCTGGGAGCGCGACCCGCACTGCGCGATTCGCCTCGAGCTGACGAAGGACGTTGCGGCCGAGGCCGCCGCCGATTACGCCGATGTGCGCGAGACTCTCGCGCGCTGGCGGGACGAGCGGGTGTTGCGGCTCGATGCCAAGCCCGGCTTCTACGGCCTGCGCACCCGCTTCACGGCACCCGACGGAGCGCAGCGCGTGCGGGAGGGCTGCTTCGGCCTGCTGCGCCTCGAGGATTACGAGAAGCGCAGCGTGCGTCCTCACGAGCGCACGCTCGCCGGCCCGAAGGCCGATCGGCTCAAGATGATGCAGGCCACCGACGCGAACCTGTCGAGTGTCTTCCTGCTCTACGAGGACCGGGACGATGGGCTCGCGGCGCTGCTGGAGAGCGGCTTCGAGAAGTCGGTGCTGGCCGAAGCCACCGACGAGGCCGGAGCGCAGCACACGCTCATGCGCCTCGACGAGCCCGATGCCGCGCAGGCCGTGGCCGATTACTTTGCGCCGCGGCCGCTGGTGATCGCGGACGGTCATCACCGTTACGAGACGGCGCTCGAGTACCGCAACCTGCAGCGGCGTGCGCATCCCGACGCCGGCCCGGATGCACCTTTCGAGTTCCTGTTGGTCTACGTGGCGAACGCCTGGGCCGAAGGCAGCCTGCTGCTGCCGATTCACCGCCTGATCCTCCAGGCGCCGGCGCCGGACGACGCGGGCTGGCGCGCACGCCTGCCGGGCTGGGAGATGCAGAGCGTGCGATTGAGCGGGCCGGACGCCGTGCCCGAGGCGCTGGAGACGCACCTCGCGCCACTGGCGGATCGCCATGCCTTCGCGGCCGACGATGCGACGGGCACGCTGCGCGTCTTCGCGCGTCCGGCATCCGACGAAGATCTCTCGGTTCGCGTGATCCATCGGGAAGTCATCGACGGGGTCTTCGGTCTCGACGAGGCGGCCGTGCGCGGCGGCGCCATCGCGTATCCGAAGAGCGCTGTGCAGACGGCCCGCGATCTGCGCGCCGGCCAGGGCACGGTGGCGCTGTACCTGAACCCGTTGCTGCCCGACGACGTCTTCCGCGTCACTGCGGCCGGGGATGTGTTGCCGCAGAAATCGACCTTCTTCGCGCCGAAGCTGCCGACGGGTCTCGTATTTCGCTTGATCGGCGATGCGGCGTGAGGCGCCGGAGTGGACGCAGCCAACCCAAGAATCTCGGCAAGCTCGTCCCGCAGGTTCTCGAAGATCTCGGCATCGGCGGCTCGGCGCGCATCATGCAGCTCAGCGCCGGCTGGGAAGCGGCGGTGGGTGTCGAAATCGCGCGCCACTGCCGGCCGCTGCAGTTTCGCGGTGAGGTGCTCGATGTGGAGGTCGAATCGAGCGTCTGGTGTCAGCAGCTGAAGTTGCAGACGCCGCAGCTGCTGAAGGCGCTTTCGGCCGCGCTCGGCGACGCGGCGCCGCAGGACCTGCGCTTCCGGCTGTCGTGACGCGCCGGGCGCTGCAGCTCGGCTGGTCCACGGCGCGGCCGTGGCGGGCGGCTCGGCTGCGTTCGGGGTGCTCCCCCTTCCGGCGGTGCGATGGGCTAGCTTCTCGGGCGATGGTGGACGAGCCGGGAGCCGCGGATACTGCGCAGGGGGAGGCGGAAGCGCTGTTGCGCTGCGATTTCTGCGGCCAGGAGGCACCGCGGGTGCTCCGCGTCGCCCTCGACGGGCAGTACGACCGGCTGCAGAGGCCGCACCACGTGCAGTACGCCTGCCAGGCCTGCTCGGAGGCCAAGGAGCGGGAGCGGCTCGAAACCGCCGTCGGTTGACCCGCAGAGGCGTTTTCTCTAGGTTTCGCAACCACTTTTGCGTGCGTCCGCACTCATGGCTCCGCCCTGCAGGCGGGCCGGGCGCCGGGAGGGCTCAGCTCCGATGGTCAAGATTCGCCTCACGCGCCAGGGCGCAAAGAAGCGGCCCTTCTACCGCATCATCGCGATCGACGAGCGCAAGCCCCGCGAGGGTCGGCCGCTCGAGTTCCTGGGAACCTTCGATCCGCGCACCGAGCCCGAGCAGATCCACGTGCGTCGCGATGCGATCGATGCCTGGGTGAAGCAGGGCGCTCAACTCTCGCCGCGGGTGGCTTCGATCCTGCGCCGCGCGCCGGCGCCTGCGCCCGCGCCCGCCGCCGGCAGCGGGAGCTGACGCCGTGGCCAGAGAATCTGCCGAGCTGATTGAGTTCATCGCGAAGGCGATGGTGCCGGACACCGAAGCCATTCACGTACGCGAAGCCGACGGGGGCCGCACGCTCGAACTGGAGACGGCGGAGGACGATCGCGGTCGTGTCATCGGCCGACAGGGGCGGGTCGCCAAGGCCATGCGCGCGGTGCTGGGCGCGTCGCGTCACGGCGGCGACATGCGCCTCGAGATCGTTGACTGACGATCGGCCCGCGGCGTCGGCTGGCTCCGACGGCGAGAAGCTGATCCCCATCGGTCGCATCAGTGCGGTCCACGGTGTGCGCGGCTGGCTGCGCATGCAGGTCTTCGGCGACGGCGGCGAGGCGTTGCGTCCGGGTGTGGCGCTCCAGCTGACAAAGCCGGAAGGCGACGTGCAGGTGTTCGAGCTCCGCCAGGTGACGTCAGGGCGCAAGGGTGGCGAAGTGCGGGTGGCTCTCGAGGGTGTGTCCGAGCGCAGCGCCGCCGAGGTGCTGCGTGGCAGCGGCGTGGCGGTGGCGGCGCACGCGCTGGGCGAGGCGGGAGAGGATGAGATCTGGGTCCACGAGCTCGTCGGCTGCCGGGTCGAGAGCGAGGACGGCGTCGTGTTGGGAGAGATCCGCGGGCTCTGGGAGACGGGTGCTTCGGACGTGCTGGTGGTGGCCGCGGCGGACGGCCGCGAACACCTGGTGCCGGCGGCGCTGTTGTGCGACGTCGACGTGGTCGCCCGGCGCGTGGTGGTGGAGATGCTGCCCGGCCTGATCGACGCTGCGAGCACGGCGCCGGAGCGGAGCAGCGATCCCGCGCCGGGACGGCGCACCGGGCCCGCACCGGGACGCTGCGAAGAGGACTAGGCGTGCGCATCGACGTGCTGACGATCTTTCCCCAGCTCTTCGACGCCTTCTTCGGGGCGTCGATCGTGGGAGGCGCCCGCGAGGCGGGGCTCGTGGATCTCGCCGCCCACGATCTGCGCGACTGGACCGACGATCGACACCGCAAGGTGGACGATTCGCCCTACGGCGGTGGGCCGGGCATGCTGATGAAGCCCGAGCCCCTGGTGAGGGCCATCGAGGCGCTGGCCGGCACCAAGGGCGAGCGAGAGGGCCGTCGCGTGGTGCTCATGTCCCCGCAGGGGCAGCCTCTCGATCAGCCGGGTCTGGCCGGGCTGGCGCGCTGGGAGCAGCTGCTGCTGGTCTGCGGGCGCTACGAGGGCGTCGACCAGCGGGCCATCGAGCTGGCGGTGGACGAGGAGCTCTCCGTGGGCGATTACGTGCTCTCCGGGGGCGAGGTGCCCTCGATGCTGGTGGTCGAGGGGCTGGTGCGACTGCTGCCCGGGGCCCTGGGCAACCCGGAAAGCCTCGTCAGCGAGTCGTTTTCCACGGGACTTCTGGAAGGACCGCAGTACACTCGGCCGCCCGTGTTTCGCGGCCTCGCGGTGCCCGACGTTCTGCGCTCGGGCGACCATGCGGCGGTGGCGGAGTGGCGCGCGAGTCGCGCGCGAGAATTGACCCGGTGTCGGCGCCCCGATTTGTTCGAGGCGGCCACCGATCCGACCCGGCCCGCCCGGGCGGCCGCGAAAGAGAAACAGTCATGAGAAGCATCGACGCCGTTCACACCGATTCCCTGCGCCGCGACCTCCCGGCCTTTCGTTCCGGCGACACCGTGCGGGTGCACGTGCGCATCAAGGAAGGGGAGAAGGAGCGCATCCAGATCTTCGAGGGTGTCGTGCTCCAACGCCGGGGCGGCGGGCACGGGGCCACCTTCACCGTGCGCAAGATCTCTTCCGGCGTCGGCGTCGAGCGCATCTTTCCGATCGAGTCGCCCAACGTGACGAAGGTCGAGATCAAGAGCCGTGGCCACGTGCGCCGCTCGCGGCTCTACTACCTGCGCGAGCTCTCCGGCAAGAAGGCGCGGTTGCGGGCCAAGGTGCGCGACGTCGCGGCGTTGAACGTGCTGAGCGTTTCCGAGGACGAGGTCGGCACGGCGGCAGAGGCGGCGCCGGAAGCCGAAGCCGTCGAGGAGCCGGCGGCCGCAGAAGAGCCGGCTGCGGACGCCGAGGAAGACAAGCAGGAGGGCTGAACCCCCGCGGTGTCAGTCTCCCGCGTCGAAGGCGCCTTCCAGGTGTCGCAGGCGCCAGCCCGCCTCGCCGAGTTCGCAGGCGATCACGTCGAAGCGCACGCTCCGGCCGCGCTGAGGGTTCTCGCGCAACCAGGCGGCCGCGCCACGCACCAGCCGCGCGCGCTTGGCGGCGTCGACCGCCTCTTCCGGGGCTCCCGCGAGATGGCTGCGCCGCGTCTTGACCTCGACGATGGCGAGCACGCCTCGGCGGCGCGCCACGATGTCCAGCTCCACGCCGCCTGCGCGCACGTTGCGCGCCAGGATGCGCCAGCCGCCTGCCTCGAGATGCCTTGCCGCTCGCGCTTCGCCCGCGTCGCCGAGCGCGCGGTGAGTGGTTCGCATGAAACGCCCCGGGACCGGGGTGGGTGCTAGGGTAGCGCCGCATGGCGAGCACGGCCCAGCCGGTGATGGGAGTTCTCGGGGGCTCCGGGGTGTACGAGCTCGACGGTCTCGAAGCGCCGCGCTGGCAGCGCGTCGCGTCGCCGTTTGGTGAGCCGTCGGACGAGCTGCTGTGCGGAACGTTGGGCGGGGTCGACGTCGCCTTCCTGCCGCGCCACGGTCGCGGCCACGCGATTCCGCCGTCGGAGGTCAACTACCGCGCGAACATCGACGCGCTCAAACGGGTGGGTGTGACGGATCTGCTCTCGGTTTCTGCCTGTGGCTCGCTGCGTACCGAGCTGGCGCCGGGGACGTTCGTGTTGGTCGACCAGTATGTCGATCTCACCGTTTCGCGCGCGAAGAGCTTCTTTACCAGCGGTTGCGTCGCGCATGTGTCGATGGCGCATCCGGTGTGTTCGCGGCTGGCGGAGCGCGTCGAGGAGGCGGCTCGAGGTGCCGGCGTGGCGGTGGTCAGGGGCGGCACGTACCTGGCCATGGAAGGGCCGCAGTTCTCGAGCCTCGCCGAGTCGCGCTTGTACCGAAGTTGGGACTGCGATGTCCTCGGCATGACCAATATGCCCGAAGCGAAGCTCGCCCGGGAAGCGGAGCTCTGTTACGCGAGTGTGGCGATGGTGACCGACTACGACTGCTGGCACTCGGAGCACGGGCACGTCGAGGTGTCGGACATCGTCGCGGTGCTGACGAGAAATGCCGAGCGCGCTCGCGCGCTTGTGGCGGCCTCGGCGCCGGCGTTGGCAGGACGACCGTTGCCGTGTCCGGAGGGTTGCAATCGGGTGCTCGATTCAGCTCTCATTACTCCACCGGAGGCGCGCGACCCGGAGCTCCTGAAGATGCTCGACGCGGTGGCGGGCCGGGTGCTTCGGGATAGCTGAACGAGGAGCAGGCGATGCCCATCAAATCCCGCATTCGTACGATTCCGGATCACCCGAAGCCGGGGATCCAATTTCGCGACATCACCACACTGCTGCAGGATCCCATCGGGCTGCGGCTGGCGGTGGACGGGTTGGCAGATGCGTTTCGAGACTGCGCCATCGACAAGGTCGCGGGTATCGAAGCCCGCGGTTTCATCATCGGCGCCGCGGTGGCGAAGGAGCTGGGCAAGGGCTTCGTGCTGCTGCGCAAGGCCGGCAAGCTGCCCTATCAGACGCTCGGGTTCGACTACGAGCTCGAGTACGGGACCGACCGCATCGAGGCGCACGTCGATGCCGTCTCGCCGGGGGAGCGCGTGCTGTTGGTGGACGACCTGGTCGCCACCGGCGGTACCTGCGAGGCGGCGATTCGCGTGCTGGAGGCGCTCGGTGGCGAAGTCGTCGGTGTTGCCGCCGTGGTCGACCTGCCGGATGTGGGCGGGCGCCGTCGAATCGAAGCGCTCGGCCACAAGCTCGTGGCGCTCTGTGCCTACGAAGGCGACTGAGCCACGTGAATGTAGACGGGAAGCCCGAGCGTACGATCCGCGTCGCCGCCGACGGCGCGGGGGTCGAGATCATCGACCAGACGCAGCTGCCGTTCGCGTTCGTGCGCAGACGCCTGGGGAATCTCGAGGAGACCGCCGAGGCCATCTCGGCCATGCGCGTGCGCGGTGCGCCGCTGATCGGCGTGGCCGCCGCCTACGGTCTGGCGCTGGCGATGCGTGACGACCCGTCGGAGGCCGGCGTTTCGGCAGCATGCCAGCGTCTGATGGCGACGCGCCCGACGGCAGTGAACCTGCGCTGGGCTCTCGGCCGGGTGCGGGCCAGCGTGCGGGGGCTGCCCGAGGGTGAGCGCGCACAGCGTGCCTGGGCGCGGGCCGGCGAGCTGGCCGATGCCGACGTGGTGACCTGCCGCGCGTTGGCCGAGCACGGGCTGCGCCTGCTCGAGAAGCGTGCCGCCGAGCGGCGGGACGGTGGCCCCTTGCAGGTGCTCACTCACTGCAACGCTGGCTGGCTCGCGACCGTCGATTGGGGCACCGCTCTGGCTCCGCTCTACCTCGCCCATGACAGCGGCCTGCCGGTGCACGTCTGGGTGGACGAGACCCGGCCGCGCAACCAGGGTGCGTCGCTCACAGCCTGGGAGCTCGCGCAGCACGGTGTCCCGCACACGCTGGTGGCGGACAACGCTGGCGGGCATCTGATGCAGCGGGGGCAGGTCGACTGCTGCCTCGTCGGGACCGATCGCACCACGGCCGCCGGCGACGTCTGCAACAAGATCGGCACCTATCTCAAGGCCCTGGCCGCGCGCGACAACGGCGTGCCGTTCTACGCGGCGGTGCCATCCGCCTCGATCGATTGGAGCATCGGCTGCGCCGGCGACGTGCCGATCGAAGAGCGCGACGCCGACGAGCTCACACGCGTCGCCGGCCGCTCCGCTGACGGTCGCATGATGGAGGTCAGCCTGGTCCCCGACGGCACCCGCGTCGCCAACCCCGCCTTCGACGTCACCCCCGCCCGCCTCGTCAGTGCTCTCATCACCGAGCGCGGTGTCTGCGACGCCAGTCCCGAAGGTCTCGAGCGCCTCTTTCCCGCCCAAGCCCGCTAACCCACCCCCACCGCCCCAGGAATCCGCATCCGGGGACGGTGTTGCTTTCTTGCTTTTCTCGGCGTGGCAGGGGGCGTGTTCGGGATGCGAACCTCGCGCTCTGCCACGAGGCTTGCGCCGCGGCGAATCGCTCGGCTCATTGGGCCTACGCTCACCCCTGTAGCGAGCCCCGCCTCTTTAGCGGTGTAGCCGAGATCATGCGTGGCGAAATGTCCGATTACCGCGCGAGCTGCGCTTTCCGAGTGTGCCCGTGCTCCGCGGCGGATGCGAATGGGGTCCACCTGCCACTCGCGGCACACCCAGGCGATGAGCGTATCCATGTTCCAGCCCCGGGCCCGCAGCGACACTGCGCGCGATGGGCTCGTGCGCTCGGTCTCCCCTCGAGGTTCGGGGCCGTCTTGCGATGAGTGTGGCGCGATGCGTCGCTCTTGGGAGGGCTCATGGCGGTTCGGATACGCTGCACTCGTGGCCGCGCCCTCCTCGCCCATCAGCCGGACCAACTCCGTACGCGCCGTGTCGAGATCGCTTCCGAACCAGCTCAACACCTCCTCGACTGATTGGAAGCCGCGTCGGTGGCATCCCATGAGCCCGGCGTGGCCCGACCACGGATACGTGGCGAGCGCTTCAAGCGACGGGACAAGGCCTGCACGCAGCGGATTCAAATGGATGTAGCGGAGCAGCACGCGCAGGTACGCATCGTCTTCGACCATGATCGAACGGAATCGATCCTGGAATAGGTAGCCACTCCGCTCGTAGCGGCGATTGAACACGATCGCGTATCCCGTATTGAGGCGTCGCATCAGCTCGGAGAGAGGGCGCACGCCCGTTCTCAATACCAGATGCGCGTGATTGGGCATCAACGCCCAAGCGAAGCAGGCGGTGCCCGCATCGTGGGTCTGTTGCCACAATCTGTGAAGGAAGTCTTCTCGATCGCTGTCGTCGCGAAAGATCTGTCGTTTGTCGATCCCGCGCACCATCACGTGGTGAATGGCGCCGGGAGCATCCCTGCGAGGGGCTCGCGGCATTTCGTGCCCTGCTGGGACCGGGAAGCGCGAGCCTAGCTCACCCGGACACCTGGATTCAAAAAGGCAAGAAGGCAACTCCGTCCCCTTGTACATACACTCGTGCTGTGGGGATGCTCTGTCTCGTGGCGACGCCGATCGGCAACCTCGAGGACGTGACGTTGCGGGCGTTGCGGGTGTTGCGGGAGGCATCGCTCGTGTTGGCCGAGGACACGCGGCGCACTCGCAAGCTGCTCGATCGGCACGGCATCGATCGGACGCCGCTCTCTTTGCATGCGCACAACGAGGCCGCGCGGGTCGGGCGCGTGCTCGCCGTGCTGGCCGAGGGGGGCGACGTGGCGCTGGTCTCGGACGCGGGTACGCCGCTGGTGTCGGATCCGGGCGAGCGATTGCTGACGGCCGTCGTCGAAGCGGGCCACCCGGTCACCGCGGTGCCGGGCCCCTCGGCGGTGCTGGCCGCCTTGACCCTGGCGGGGCTCGGGACAGAGCGTTTCAGCTTCCTGGGCTTTCTCCCGCGCAAGGCCGGCGCGCGGCGGGCGTTGCTCGAGCGCGTCGCGACGGCCGAAGAGACGCTCGTGTTGTTCGAGTCACCCCAGCGATTGGCGGCGACGCTCGCAGAGCTGGCGACACGGCTCGGGGAGCGTCGTGCGTGCGTTGCCCGGGAGCTCACGAAGCTGCACGAAGAGGTGGCGCGGGGGAGCCTCGACGAACTGGCCGAGCGTTTCGCGGATGGCGCTCGTGGAGAGGTGACGCTCGTGGTGGCAGGGGCACAGCCGGCACCTGCGCCAGCCGTCGATGATCTCGACGACGAAATTCGCGCCCGACTGGCCAGCGGCGAGACGCCGCGTGACGTGGCGGCGCGGCTGGCTCGGCCGGGCTTGTCGCGCCGCGACGTGTACGCGCGGGTGAACGAGTTGCGCGTGAAGTAGCGCGAGCTTCAGTCGGGCAGCAGCGCGACGAGCCCGGCCTCGTCGATCACCTCCACCTCGAGCTCCTGGGCCTTGCTGAGCTTGCTGCCCGGATCGTCGCCGGCCACCACGTAGTCGGTCTTCTTCGAAACCGTCGCGGTGACTTTTCCGCCCGCCGCCTGAATGCGCCGCTTTGCCTCAGCACGTGTCAACGCGGACAGGCTTCCGGTCAACACGAAGGTCTTGCCGGCGAGTTCGCCTTTGCCTGTGATCCGCGGCTCCGTCTTCTGCCAACGCAGTCCGAGGCTCTGCAGTCGGGCCACCTCGCTGGCGTTGCGTTCGTCTGCGAAGAAGCGCGCCACGGCTTCTGCGATGATCGGCCCGACGCCTTCGATGGCTTCGAGCTCCTCCCGGCTCGCCGCCAGCAATGGGTCGAGATCGCCGAAACGCCGGGCCAACAGGTCCGCCACGGTCTCGCCCACGTGCCGGATGCCGAGGGCGATGAGGAAGCGCGCCAGCGTGGTCTGCCTCGCCTTGCCGAGGCCGGCCAGCAGGTTTTCCGCCGACTTCTCCCCCAAGCGCTCCAGGCTGAGCAGGGCGTCGCGCTCCACGGCGAAGAGGTCCGAGAGTCGTTTCACGAGTCCGGTCTCGACCAGCTGGTCGACGAGCTTCTCCCCGAGCCCCTCGATGTCGAGTGCGCCACGGGATGCCAGGTGGCACAGGTTGTTCTTGAGCTGCGCCGGGCAGTCGATGTTCGGGCAGCGCGTCACCACCTCGTCCTCGAGGCGCACGGTCTCGGCGCTGCAGACGGGGCAGCGCTTCGGCAGCTTCCATTTGCGCGTGCGCTTCTTCCGCTTCGCCTTGATCACCTTCACCACCTGCGGGATCACGTCGCCAGCCCGCTGGACCACGACCGTGTCGCCCACGCGTACGTCCTTGCGGTCGATCTCGTCCTGGTTGTGGAGCGATGCGTTCGAGACGGTGACGCCGCCAACGCGCACCGGGCGCAGCTTCGCCACCGGTGTGAGGGCGCCGGTGCGCCCGACGTTGGCGAAGATGGCCTCGACGACGGTGTGTTCCTGCTGAGGCGGGAACTTGAAGGCGATGGCCCAGCGCGGCTTGCGCGAGAGCGCCCCGAGCTCCTGCTGTTGGTCGAGACGATCCACCTTGATGACCGTGCCGTCGATCTCGATGGCCTGGCGGTCGCGTCCCGCGAGAATGCGCTCGTGATAGGCGAACACGGCCTCGATGTCGGCGCAACGCTCCCAGTCGACGCTCACCCGAAACCCCCAGGCCGCGAGCTGCTCCAGGACCTCGGCCTGGGTCGCGGTGCCTGCGGGCACGCCTTCGCCGATGGCGTAGGCGCGAAACTCGAGCGCGCGCAGGCGCTCGGTGTCGATGTCGTGGAGCTGGCGCAGTGACCCGGCCGCGGCGTTGCGCGGGTTCGCGAAGGGCTCGAGCTCGCGTTCGAGCCGGCCCGCGTTCAGCTTCTCGAAGCGCTCGACCGGCAGCGCCACCTCGCCGCGCACCGAGACCCGCTTCGCAGCGTCTCCGCTGAGCGAGAGCGGGATGCTCGTGCTGCGGCGCAGGTTCGCGGTCACGTCTTCGCCCACGCGCCCGTCGCCCCGGGTCGAGCCCACGCTGAGGATGCCGTCCTCGTAGACCAGCTCGACACCGGCGCCGTCGAGCTTGGGCTCGCCCACGTAGGCAACGGCGGCCTCGTCGCCGAGCTCGCGGCGAATGCGCTGGTCGAACACGCGCCCCTCGTCCGCGTTCATGGCGTTGTCGAGCGAGAGCATCGGCTCTCGGCGTTCGACTGTGGCGAAGCCCTCCGCCGGCGGCGAACCCACGCGCAGGGTCGGCGAATCGGGTCGGCGCAGCGCGGGGTGCGCTTCTTCCAGTGCCTGGAGCTCGCGAAACAGCCGGTCGTATTCGGCGTCCGAGACCTCGGGCGAGTCGTCCATGTGGTAGAGCCGGTTGTGTCGTTCGATCTCGCGGCACAGGGTCTCGACGCGCTCGCGCACGGCGGTGGGCGCGCTCATCGGGGTGAGCCTCCGCGCTGCCGGTCGTGCGTCCGAAAGCTTTGCCCCTTCATGCCGCCCCCCGTCCCCAGGTTCGCCCGCGGAGGGTAAGCGGCCCGTGGAGCGCCATCCACGGGTCGAGGGGCCGGCGCGCCCTTTCGAGGTTGCGAAGCAGCGGCACGGCGAAGCCCGGCACCCGTACCCGCTCGGCCTCGTCCTCGAGCAACGACACGCTGTCTCTCCGCGGTCTGGCGCGGCAAGCGCCCGGTTCCGCACCGGAACTGCAGTTAAAGCCGGCTCTGCGATGGGGCGATGAGTCGGTTGGCACACACGCACCCGTGTGCAGTGCAGGCGCAAATCTACACCAGGGTCATCACCCGCGCAGAGGGAGAGGATGCGTCAGGCGGCGGATCTCGAGCAATTGGACGACGAATCCGCTGCAGGGCGTACCTCCCTCGAAAGCGAGCTGCTGCGCGCGGGTCGCGAGGTGCATCGGCTGACCCGCGAGGTGGCGGCGCTGCGCCAGAGCCTGGCACTCGCGAAGGACGATCGCGAGGAGCTGCTGGCGGTGGTGAGCCACGAGCTGCGCACGCCGCTGACGGTGATCGGCGGCTACGTGCGCCTGTTGCTGGACGAAGAGGCCGGACCGATCGGCGAAGATCAGCGTCGCTTCCTGAAAGAGACCCAGAAGAGCTGCGACAGAATCGACGCGTTCGTGACGCGCGCTCTGGATCCGGCGCGCGCGCCGGGCGACGTGGCGGTGATCGAGGTGCGCACCCGCTCGCTGTCGCCTCTGGTGACCGACGTGGCCGAGATGTTGCGCGGTCCGCTGGCAGATCGCGGCCTGCATCTCGAGAACGCGGTCGACCCCGAGCATCACGCGCGCTTCGACTCCGACGGGGTCGAGCGCGTGTTGCTGAACCTGGTGGGAAATGCCGTGCGCTTCGCCCGCAAGACGATCCGCGTGAGCACGTGCTGCACCTGCGACGCGGGGCGGCCCCTGGTGGAGGTATCGGTCAGCGACGACGGGCCGGGCATTCCCGAGCGCGAGCGCGAGCGCATCTTCATGCCCTACGTGCGCAGCGATGATGCCGCCCACGACGGCGTCGGCCTCGGCCTCGCCCTGTGTCGCCGGTTGGTCGAGGCCCACGGTGGTGCCATCTGGGTCGAGAGCGAAGAGGCGGGCGGCAGCAACTTCCGCTTTACGTTGCCCGGGCGGGAGGCCTAGGTGGCGCGTGCCAAGGCAGAACGCAGCGAGCGGAAGCGCGCGCTGGTGGTGGACGACGCCGAGGGCATCCGCGGCTACGTCGCGAACCTGCTCGAGCTGCGGGGCTGGGCCGTCGACACCGCGGAGGACGGCCGCAGCGCGCTGGCGCTGGTGGAGGGCGGGGCGGCTCCGGACGTGGTGCTGCTCGACGTGATGATGCCCGGCGTCGACGGCGTGGCGACCCTGCAGCATCTGCTCGATCACGACGCGTTGCTGCCCGTGGTGATGCTCTCGGTGGTGGGCAAGGCCACCACGATCGTGGAGTGCATGCGCCTCGGTGCCGCAGATTACGTCAACAAGCCCCTGCAAGAGGGCGAGCTCGAACGCGTACTCGAGAATGTCCTCGAGCGCGCCAGCATGCAGCGCGAACGCCAGCGGCTGGTGGGTGAAGACGACAACCCGGCTGCCTCCGCGGTGTGGGCGAGCCCCGCCATGCGTCGGGTCAAGGATCTTCTGGAGCAGGTGTCGGAGACGGACGTCACGGTGCTGATCCAGGGCGAGAGCGGCGCCGGCAAAGAGGTGGTGGCGCGCACGTTGCACGCGGTCTCCAGCCGGGCCCAGAGCAGCTTCGTGAAGGTGAACTGCGCGGCGCTGCCCGCGGACCTGCTCGAGAGCGAGCTCTTCGGCTACGAGAGGGGCGCCTTCACCGGGGCCTACGCTCGCAAGCAGGGCAAGTTCGAGCTGGCCGACGGCGGCACGATCTTTCTCGACGAGATCGGCGAGATGAGTCCGGGGCTGCAGGCCAAGCTGCTGCAGGTGCTGCAGGACGCCTCGTTCGCGCGGCTCGGTGGCAACGAGGAGATTCGCGTGGACGCGCGGGTCGTCTGTGCGACCAACCGCAAGCTCGACGAGATGGTGCGGGACGGCAGCTTCCGGGAGGACCTCTTCTTCCGGCTCAATGTCGTGAACGTGGCCTTGCCGCCGCTGCGCGAGCGGCGGGAAGAGATTCCGCTGCTGGTGGAGATCTTCGCCGCCCGCTACGCCGCCCGCTACGGCCGGCGAGAGTGGGCGCCCAGTGCAGAGCTGAGCCGGGCCTTCGAGCGTTTTGCCTTTCCCGGCAATGTGCGCGAGCTCGAAAACATGGTGCAACGCATCATCGTACTCGAGAGCGAGCAGCCGATTCTCGAAGAGATCGCTCGCCACGAGCAGGGGGAGCCCGGCGGCAGCCGCCTGCGCCAACTGATCGACGAGATCGAAGCCACCGCCGGCGAGATTCCACTGCGCGAGGTCGGGCGCCGGGTCGCGCTCCAGGCGGAGCGCGAGGCCATCGGTCGCGTCCTCCAGAGCACGAACTGGAATCGCAAGCAGGCCGCACG
>JAFDDG010000147.1 GCA_019310965.1 Deltaproteobacteria bacterium | reverse complement strand
CCAGGCACCGGCACCCTCGGACCAGTAGACCGGCGCTTCGTCGCGCAGCGCGCGGTAGTAGGGGTAGGGGTCGGCGTGAACTTCTTCGGAAAAGGGGTTGTAGTCGATCGCCATCTGGGGGGGCCTCCGTGGAAGTGGGTCCATTCACACCGCTCTCGGCCCGCGGATGCCGAGCAGCCGGCGCGTGATGTCGAGAACGTCGCGCTCGTGCGCTTCGAGCTGCTCCCGGGAGAGCAGGTCGTAGGGCAGCTCGCCCACGAAGGTCGGCAGCGCCGCGACGTAGAAGAGCGTGGCTCCGGCCACCGCACTCACGAGGTGGAGCGGATCGGAGCGCAGCGGCCGGAAGGCGCCCGAGCGCTCGCCCTCCTCGAAAATCATCTCAAGCAGGCTGAGGAAGGGCCGGGCCTGCGCCTGGATCTCCTCGCGAACCTGCGGGTCGGAACCGATCGACTCGCGCAGCGCCAGACGTGCCGCGGTCGGATGGCGGCCCATGAATTGGACGAAGATGCGCACCGCGGCTTCGATGCGATCGGCCAATGTCCCGGCCGCCATCAACGACGAGCGCAGCGATGCGAGCAGCCCACCGAGGAGTTCGTCGAGCACCGCGCGGTAGAGAAGCTGCTTGTCCTTGAAGTGGTAGAGCACCGCGGAGCGACCGATCCCCACGTCCTGCCCCACGTCCTCGAGACGGGTCTGGCTGTAGCCCACCTCGGCGAAGCGCAGCGCCGCCGCCGTCAGGATCTGGCTCCGGGTCCGCTCGGCCTTCTTCTGCCGTGTCTGGTTCGCGGTCACTGATAGAGCCAATAACACTGACTGCCGGTTCAGTCAATTACTGCCTCAAACTGAGATGTGGAGCCTTCTTCATCCGCTAGAAGCCAACTTCTCCCTTTCCTGCCCCCTGGCAGCGAATTTGCTGACTGACGAGCCGGGCGCCTCGCCGGGAGATACGTTCGCGGAACCCGCGCAGCTGCGAGGAAGACCAGGGGATGGCAGGCAAGCTCGCTGGCCGCAACGCACTGGTGACCGGCGGCAGCCCTCCCCTACCCGAAGTTGGGCCCGGAAACGCTGCCTGTTCGCCCCACCCCCTGCTCACAGGCCCAGCAGGAAATCGGTGAGCCAGTTGCGCGGCCCGCGCTCGTGCACCACGACCCCGTCCAGCATCGTCAACAGCACCTTGGAGCTGTGGATCGCGTAGGGGTCGACTTCGAACAGGTTGCGGCTCAGCACGATGAGATCGGCGCGCTTTCCGACTTCGATCGAGCCGACCTCGTCTTCCATGCGCAGCTGGAACGCCGCGTCCAGGGTGTAGCCGCGGACAAGCGTCTCCAGCGCGAGGCGATCTTGCGTCCGGCCCTGGAGCCGGCTGTCGGGCTCGCCGGTGGTCTGGCGGGTGTGGCCGATCTCGATGTTGTGCACTGGTGAGATGCCGAGGATCGTCCCCGACGCGGGGAAATCGCTCCCGAAAGTCACGCGCACATCCTCCCGCACCAGGCTGTTGAAGCGGAACATCGCGTGAGCGCGCTCGGCTCCGAGCGCGGGAACGGAGTCGGGTCCGCCCGATCCGTGCCAGATCGGTGTGGTCTGGGCGATGACGTCGAGCTCGGCGAAGCGATGCATGTCGTCGGCGTGGATCAGCTCGAGATGGCAGAGCGTGATGCGCGTTCCGGTGGCGCCGTTCGAACGCCGCGCCGACGCGACGGCATCCAGCGCCTCCCGGATCGTGCGGTCGCCGATGGCGTGGATATGCAGGTCGATCCCGGCGGCGTCGACATTCGTGACAAACTCGCGAAGCGCAGCCCCCTCGACGAGGATGCCGCCTCGATTGTCCGGATCGTCCGTGTACGGCCGAAGCAGGCCCGCGGTGTGCGCCTCGATGGTGCCGTCGTTGTGCAGCTTGATGCCGCCGACGCGCAACCGCTTGCCGCCGTAGCGAGCCTCCAGATCCCGAAAGCTCTCGATCGCCGCCGCAAGCTGGTTCGGGTTCTGGATCATGTGAGACGCCACGTAGCGCAGGGGCAGGCGTCCTTCGGCATCGAGCTGGGCGAGCGCCTCGAACCCCATCCCCTCGAATGCCGTCATCCCGGCGTCGTACACGGTCGTGACGCCGACCGAGGAGAAAAGCCCGAAGAGATCGTCGGCACCGGCGACGGCGTCACGCGCGCTGAACCCACCCATCGCGGCCAGTGCGGGCATGAAGGTCTGGGACTCCAGCATCCAGCCGGTCGGGTTGCCGTTCGCGTCGCGCTTGTAGAAGTGCGATCCGGGAATCGGGTCGGGCGTGTCGCGATCGATGCCCAGCACCTCGAACGTCTTGCTGTTGGCCCAGGCGCTGTGCCCGCCCTCGTCCACCAGGAGTACGGGGCGGTCGGTCACGACGCGATCGAGCGCGCGCCTGTCGGGGCCCTCGGCGCCGAACTGGGTCGCGCCGAAGCCGAACCCCTGGATGAGCCGGGCGTCGCGATGCTTGCGCGCGTAGCGCGCGACGGCCCGGAGTACCTGCACCTCGCTCCAGCGGGGATCCAGCGAGAGGTTCTCGCGGGAGCCGGCCGCCATGATCGGGTGGGCGTGGGTGTCGATGAAGCCGGGAAGCAGCAGCCGGCCACCCAGATCGTGAACCTCGGTGGCCGACCCGATCAAGGCGCGCGCCCCCGCCTCGTCGCCGACGTAGGAGATGCGCTCACCCTCGACGGCAACCGCCGCCGCCCAGGGCCGGCTCGGGTCGACGGTGTAGATGCGCGCATCGATGAAGACGTGATCGGCACCGGGGCCGATGGCCGGGCGGGATTGGCAGCTGAGTAGCGCGGCACTCAGCGCGGTGACGAGCGCTGCGAAGCGTGAACGCGTCATCACGGCCCGACGTTACTCGGGGAGATAGGTCTGGAACATGTCTCCGAGCTCGCTCGCGTTGCGCTGCGGCACCTGGTACCAGGTGCGGATCATGACGTCTCCGTTCTCCTCGAAACGAAAGGTCTCGATGCTGATGCCCATGTGGGTCTTGCCGTCGGTCGTGATGTGGTTCTCGAGCACCCAGGCCACCTCGTTGCCGTTCACGAGAACGATGTCGTCGTGGTGCTTGAACTTGACCCGCGCATTGAAGAGCTCCCACGAATCGCCGCAGCACTCTTCGAAGCCGAGCTTCTCGGGTGTTCCCACGGGATCGAGCATGCGAAACTCACCCGGGCCCACCTTCCGCCAGTTGGCGATCCAGCCCTCCTTGTCTCCCGCATTCCAGAGCGCCACGTACTCCTTCGCAAAGTGTCTGAGTTCTTCGAAGCTGGGAATCGGCATGGGGCCCCCTTTGTGGTCGCAGCGGAATGCTCGTCCGCTGGGCCTGCAGGGTACCGCTTGGCCCGGTGCCAGGGGAAGCCCGAGCCGCGGCCCCTGAGGCCGAACGGGCCGTGGCTTCGCGCCCCCGACCAGCACCCCGCCCCGCCAGGGACTCCGCAGGAGGCAGGGCTCCCGCCTCTCAGCCCAGCGCTTCGCGCACGGCGCGTCCGATCGCGGTGAGAGGGTTTGCCTCTGCAGAGGGAGCGTTGAACATGCGGTTGTGCGTGATGGCGACGGCCAGGCGTGCGTCGGGATCGGCCCAGCCGAGCGCGCCGCCGGCACCGGGATGGCCGAAGGCGCGCGGAGCGCCGCCCATCGGTGCCGTGCTCGGCGAGCCCGCCAGCCAGAAGCCACCGAGGGTCCCCGGATGCGGTACTCCCAGGACGAGATCGTAATCGCAGGGGGAACGCGGCACGCTGAAGCGCCGCACGCGCTCCTCCGAGAGCAAGCGCACACCGTCGAGCTCGCCGCCGTTGGCCAGCAGCGAAAAGAAGCGCGCCTCGCTGCGCGCGTTCATGATACCGCCGCCGCCCGGAATGCAGGCCCTGCGCACATCGGCCCGTCCGAAGACCTCTTGCGAGGTGTCGACCTGAGGCGGGATCGCCAGCGGAAAGATCGAATCGGGCGGCAGCCCCGGCTCGCCGGGGGGCGGAGCCGGCGCATCGATCAGTCGGGCCACCCGCGGCTCGACGGCATCTGGGATGCCGAGCCAGAGGTCGTCGATGGCCAGTGGTGCGCAGATCTCGTCCCGAACGAAGGTGCCGAAGGGTCGCTGCTCGGGATCCGTTCGACGCACGATCTCCCCGATGATCCAGCCGAAGCTCAGGGCGTGATAGGCGCTCTTCTTGCCCGGCTCGAACAGCGGCCTCATCGCCGCGATTCGCTCGATCATCCAGTCCCAGTCGCACATCAGCTCCGGCGTGACGCCCAGCGGCATCTGCGGGACGCCGATGCGGTGGGTCAGGGCGTCGTGCACGGTTCCGCTCTGCTTGCCGTGCGCGGCGAATTCGGGCCAGTAGCGGGCGACGGGCTGCTCGTAGTCGACCAGCCCGCGCTCGGCCTGGATGTGCAGCGCGACGGCCGTCACCGCCTTGGTGACGGAGAAGACCGGGAACACGGTGTCGCCGTCGACCTCGCGTCCGCTGGTTTCGTCGGCCCGGCCCCCCCAGACGTCCACCCGCAGCTCGCCGTCGAGAGTGGCGGCGACCTGCAGGCCGACCTCTCCATCTCGCTCGATCGCGAGCTTCACGGCCCGCCCGACGATCGCATTGGGATCCGATGCCATGCCCTTT
>JAFDDG010000042.1 GCA_019310965.1 Deltaproteobacteria bacterium | reverse complement strand
GCGATGCCATGCTCGGCGGCAACGCGGCGGAGCTCTATGGCTTCGACGTGGAGAAGCTGGCGCCGCTCGTCGCGCGCATCGGTCCGGAGAAGCGCTCCTTCGAGAGCTAGAGGGGCGTCGCCGACGCCTTTCCGGAACGTGCCGTGAAAGCCGACGGCCGGCCGCGCGCATGTGCCGATTAGGGCGTTGCGCCCGCTAACTTCGCACAGGGTGAGCGGTCGGATGCGCCGCCCCGGAGGATCCCCCACGCCCGGCGCACGCCCGTGAGCGACTCGATGTTGTGAAACATCGCGTTCGTCGTGTGTCCCAGGAAGCTGTGCTTCTCGGTCTTCACCTCGGGACTCGTCAGCGGGCCCTTGATCCTTACGGTGGCTGCAGTGCTGAGGAGACTCGCCCGGCGAGGTCTGGGGATCAGGCGCAGGGCGAGCGTCTCGCGGCCGAGGTCGATCTCGCCTTCTCCCACGATCACGATGTCCTGCGCGTCGAGGAGCAGGGTGCGCGCGGTGCCGAGGCCCTGGTGGAACTCGAAGTCGACGAGCAGGCAGTTCAACACCTCCGCCTGCTGGCTCCCGCCGAGGACGTGGCGAACGGATTGGAAGAGGTCTCTCGTCAGGAGCCCCGCGTGCGCGGTGGCGATCGTCCCACCGCCGCAGGACGCCACGACCGATCCTTCCAGGCCCGCCGCCAGTGCGCGGGGCGAGACGCCCCGGCTGCGCAGATCCAGCTCCGCATCGAACCGACCCGACCATGGCCGGTCCGCGTCGATCTGCTCGACGAGGCGGCCCAGGACCACATCCCTCGCGCTGGCCTTCAGTGCCAGCGTCGGCGGCGAGGCGCGGGAATCGAGCTCTAGCGAGCCGTGGCTCGAGCCCCCGTCGACGCCAACCACACTGTGGCGCAGCGAGAGCCGGCCGTTCTCGAGGCGGGCGTCGAGCTCGAGGCCGTTCAGCAGCGGTCCGCCGATGCCCAGAACGCGGCTGGAGCGAACGCTGAGCTGGCCGTCGATGCTCTGACTCCAGGCGAGATCGAGCGGGGTGTCGCTGAAGAGCTGCCGGCCAGGGGCCGCGGAATGCGACGCCTCGGCGGTGCCCGCGTCCGGCTCGGGCTCGATGCCGAGGTCGTCGAGGTAGAGCTCCGGCACGTCGATCTGCGCCGTGACGCGAGGCCGTTGCTCGGGCCCGAAATTGCCGCTGACGGATCCCTGCAAGCGCGTCCGGTCCAGACGCGCCGAGAAGTGCTTGGCGCTGAGTGCGCCTTCTTGCGCCATGACCTTTCCGGCGAATTCGACGGGACCGACCGGCGGGAGCGTGCGCCGGAAGAGCTCGCCGAGGACCGCCAGGTCGCGCGCCTTCAGATCGAGCTGCGCGTCGAGACCGTGCACTCGCCCGATGTCGTCGAAGCGGCCCTCCAAATCGATCTCGAAGATGCCCGGTTGCCCGCCCTCGAGTGTGAACTCCTCGATGCGACGTGGACCGGCGCGATCGTGAACGCTGGCCTTCCCGACGATCCGGCCGATGTGCGGCGGATCGCGGACCAGGGGCGCCAACAGGCGCACGTCATCGAAGCCGAAGCTGGCGTCCAGCGAGAACTCGCGTTGCTTCGCGACGTCTCGCACGGTGCCGGTCACGTCGAGCCAGGCGGTGTCCCGGCTTCCGATCTGCAGGTCGAGGTCGGAGACGCCGAGGGTCCCGCCTCGCAGCTCGACGAGCCCCGATGCGTGCACGGGGCCGATCGTGGGAAGGTCGAGCTGTGCGAGGCGCGAGAAGGCCTGAAGGTGAGGCGCCTCGGCACGGACCCGGAGTGAGAGCGAGCGGCTCTCCGGCGAGAGGTCGAGCGATCCGTTGGCGGAGACACGCGCACCGGCGAGCGTTCCCTCCACCTCGATGGAAGGCGGGCCCGAGGCTTCGGAGGCGGGGCCGCTTCGGGCGTAGCGGCCGCGGAGATCGAAGTCGAAGTCCTCGACCGTTCCTGCGGCGCTCACCTCGACGCCCAGCCCCTCGTCCGGACGGCCGAGGCTCAGCCGCGCGAGCCGGGCGACCGTCGGCTCCGCATCGCCGCCGCGCCGGATCTCCAGCTCCAGGTTGCGCACATCGGCCTCCTTCAGGGAGTAGCGCCCGCTGGGCTCCGCTGGCGTGTCCGCCTCGACGGCCGACGGCACGACCACCACGCGCGCGTCGTCGATCTCGAGGCGGTGCACCTCGAAGTCACCTCGCACCAGGGGCCACAGCGCAAAGACGAGATCGAGCTGCCCGATACGCGCGCTGTGCAGAGCCGATCCTTCGGCGGGTTCGACCGTGACACCCTCGATCCGAAGAGCGGGCACGAGGCCCGGCCGAAGGGTCGCCGGGCCCTCGACGTGGATCTCTCGACCCGTCAAGCCGGAGAGGCCCATCGCGAGCATGCCACGGCTGCCGAGGAGCCGGAGCGTCACGCCGATCCCCACCGCGACGATGACGAGCGCCGCCAGCGCCGCGAGAGAGATCAGAACTCGCCGGGACATCTGGACGGTCATTCTGACGTGCTGGCGGCGAAATGCGACCTCGTCGTGCCGAAGACAATGGGCTCGATCTTCGGCCGCGCGCCATGATCTCATCACGTCACAGAGGGGGAAACGCGCGATGAAGACTCGATCTCCAGGTATCGCGCCACTGCTGGCCGCGGCTAGGTTCTCGGCTGCACAACGTCCAGCCGCACGATGGCCATCCAAGTATTGGAGAAGGCGGCGACCGAGCAGCAGCGCCCGATGAGCGACGAGTCCAGTAGACTCGCGGCATGAAGTCACAGATGTGCCACGAGTGGGGACGCAACACACTCGCGACGATCGGGCTGGCCCTGTCGCTCGGCGCCTGCATGGGCGACGTCCCGCCGCCGCCCGTCGAGATCACGACCTCTGCGCCGACACTGAGCTACCTCGAGGACGTCGAGCCGATCCTCGACCAGCGCTGCGTGGTCTGCCACTCCTGCTACAACGCACCCTGCCAGCTGCAGCTGGGCTCCTACGAGGGACTCGATCGCGGTGCCAGCAAGATGGCCGTCTACTCGTCGTCGCGGCTTCGGTCCCAGGACCCGACGCGGCTGTTCATGGACGCCCAGACCACCGAGGAGTGGCGAGCGAAGGGCTTCACGAGCGTTGTCGAGAACACTGCCGACCGCGGCTTCGACAACTCGATCCTGCTCGCGCTGCTCGAGGCGAAGCGGCGGCAGCCGCTGCCCGTCGGCGAGTACCATGCCGAGGCGGGCCCCACCTGTCCGGCGACGCGGCGGGAACTGGGCGCTTTTCTCGGCCGCCACCCGGACCGCGGCATGCCCTTCGGCTTTCCGGCGCTGCCGGACCACGAGTACGCGACGATCGCGGGCTGGCTCCAGCAGGGCCGGCCGGGGCCGACTGCCGAGGAGCAGCGCGCGCTCGTGACGCCCTCGCCGGGAGCCGCTCGGCAGATCGCCAGGTGGGAGGCCTTCCTCAACCGCGACGACGCCAAGCACGCGCTGACGGGGCGCTACCTCTACGAGCACTTCTTCCTGGCGCACGTGAGCTTCAGCGACGGAGCTCCGGGTGAGTTCTACGAGCTGGTGCGCTCGACGACGACGCCCGGCGAGCCGATCTCGGTGATCGCGACCGTGCGACCCACCGACGACCCCGGCGTGGAAGCGATCTACTACCGCTTCCGCAGGATCCACTCGACCCTCGTCTACAAGACGCACATGGTGGTCGAGTTCGGGGACGAGCGGCTGGCGCGCTACCAGGAGCTGTTCATCGAGCCCGAGTGGGTCGAGACGCAGCAAGGGGTTGCTCTCGACGACGAGACCGGCACGAATCCCTTCCTCGTCTACGCACAGATCCCGCCGACCTCTCGCTACCGCTTCCTGCTCGACGACGCCGAGTACTTCATCCGAACCTTCATCCGCGGCCCGGTCTGCAAGGGCCAGGTGGCGCTCAACGTGATCCACGATCACTTCTGGGTGCTGTTTCGCGACCCCGACCACGACCAGACGGTCCTCGACCCGGGCTTCCTGGTCGAGCAGGCGCCGCACCTCGCGCTTCCGGACGAGCGGGGGAGCAACGAGCGCCTGATCCGCACCTTCAGCGACGCCTACCGGAAGCGCTACAAGACCTTCTACGACGCCAAGACTGCCCTCTACGAGCGCACCACTCCGCAAGGCTTCGGGCTCGAGTCGCTCTGGCAGGGCCGGCGCGCCCGTGACGCCCCGATGCTGACGGTGTACCGGCATTTCGACAGCGCCTCGGTCCACCGGGGCGCGCTCGGGACATTGCCGCGTACGATCTGGGTGATCGACTACTCGCAGTTCGAGCGCATCTACTACTCGCTGGTGGCCGGCTTCAACGTCTTCGGCAACCTCAGCCACCAGGTCAACGTCCGGCGCTACATGGATTTCCTGCGCGTGGAGGGCGAGCTCAACTTCATCGAGTTCCTGCCCCCGGCGCATCGGCTGCCCACCATCCGCTCCTGGTACCTGGGGGACCGGGCGATCGAGAACGTCACGCCCGAGGAGGTGCTGAGCGACCTCGACAGCCGGATCGTCTACGAGACCGACGACCCGAAGCGCGAGCTGATCGAACGCGTGGTGGACGAGCACCTGCTGGCGTCCGCAGGGATCGACTTCGATCCGATCAACTATCACCGGGGCGACGGCGAGGTCCCCGTCATGCCGACGTCCTTCGAGACGCACGAGGACATCCGGAACGGCTTCCGGGCGCTCACGGCTCCGGGCACCGGCTTCATCGAGCACCAGAACAGCTCGAACGTAAACGTCATCTACGTGCGAATAAAGGACTTCGAGGGCTCGGATCGCCTCTTCTCGATCGTGATCAATCGCTGGCACGACAACGTGAACGCGATGTTCGGCGAAGAGAAACGGCTGGATCCATCGAAGGACACGATCGACTTCCTGCCCATGAGTATCGGGTCGTACCCCAACTACTTCTTCGTGGTCGAAGGCAAGGACGTTCCCGATCTATTCGACATGCTCGAGAACTTCGACGGCTCGCAGCCGTACATGGACAAGCTCCACAAGTACGGGGTCAACCGGTCCGACCCGCACTTCTGGGAGACCTACGACTGGTTCCAGCAGCGACTCGGCGAAGCCGACCCGTTGCACGCGGGGCTGTACGACCTGAACCGCTACTACCCACTCGCGCTGGAGCGCTGATCGCTCTGCGATCCCTTCTCGATCGGTCCTGAAGTCAGCGAGTCGTAGACACCGTCGAAGACCCGAAGGCCTGCCGGCTTGCCCCGTGTCCTCAAGGACTCTCGGAGGCAATGCACCCGGGCAACCTTTCGATCACTCGTTCGGCCTCTGAGGAAACGTCTCTCAGCAGCTCTGCGACCGTCGGCACTTCGCTGATCCTGCCCGCCGCTTCTCCCCCGAAGAAGATCGTCATGTCCGTGTCCTTGCCCTCCATGGAGAGCTGGATCCCCTTGCCCTCGAGGTCCAAGCCCTCCTCGTAACCGGCTTCGAAGCCCCGGTTCAAGAGCTCGTGCAGCCTCAGCGAGACCTTGTTCTTCAGGTACCTCGCCGGCCCGAACACGGAGATGCCGACCACGCTCCCCAGCTCGTCGGCGTCGAGGATCTTGTCCTTCCATACCTGGACGAAGTCGCTCTCCTGGGTCGCGATGAATCGAGTACCCATCTGCACCCCGATCGCACCCATGGCCAGAGCGGACACCAGGGTGCCCCCGTCGCAGAATCCCCCGGCCGCCACCACGGGGAGGTCGACGGCGCTGACCACCGCGGGCAGCAGCACCATCGAATGGACCGGCTGGAAGGACACGTGCCCTCCTCCCTCCCGCCCCGAGGCGATGATCACATCCGCCCCGGCCATCTGCCCTTTGAGCGCGTGCTTCACCGAGGGAGCGACGTGGAACCACAGAGCACCCGACTCCTTGATGGGAGCGGTCCAGGGGATGGGATCCCCGGCCGCGGTAACGATCACCTTGAGCCGATCGGCCAGGTCGCTGTGCTCGTTCCTGGCATCACTGGTGGCCTGAATCATGCTCTCGGTCAGCTCCCGAAACTCCTGGGCCAGGGGAATGTTGACACCGAAGATTCCGCCGGCCTCGGCGGTTCGCTCTCCCACCCAATCCAGCGTCATCCTGAGCAGGTCGTAGGGAGACGTACTCGCCAGCGCCTCCTTCTTCTCGAGGGCCGTGGGTGGGCTCATCTTGTAGGCGAGCCCGCTGGTGCTCACGATCCCCAGTGCGCCGGCGTTGGCGCTGGCCACCGCCAGCGCCTCGGTGTTCCACGGTCCCATCCCGGCCTGGACGATCGGGTGTTGGATTCCCAGCATCTCGGTGAGTTCGGTCCGAAGCATCTTCCCTCCCGTCAGCGTCGTCGCGGCGGCTTCCAGCCTGGCAGCAGCCCCAGCTTGTTGCAGAGCTTCGGCGCGATCACGGTCTGTCCGCGCCACTCGTCCGCGGCGGGGTCGGCGGCGAGCCAGGCAACGACTTTCGCGGTCGCCTCCGGCGGCACGCCGACGAACGCGGCGTCGAGGTCGGTGTCGCTTCCGGCCAACGCGCGCATCGTCTCCGTCGGCGTGTAACCCGGATTCACGTTGAAGACGTGGATGTCGTCGCCGGCGTGCTCGGCGTGCAGGATGCCCGCCATGCGATGAAACGCGCCCTTCGACGCGGCATAGACGTAGCCCCAGCCGCCTTCACCCACGGGGCCCGGCGGATCGATCGTGCCGGACGTGGAGGTCATGTTCAGAATCACTCCGCGGCCCGGGCGTCCGAGCATGTGGCGCAACACGCGCTGGGTGATCGCAATCTGATTGAAGACGTTGCCGAGGAAGATCGTGTGGACCTGGTCCGGCGGAACATCGAGGAATCGATCCATCACGCCCGGCCCCTGGTAGACGCCGTTGTTCAACAGCAAGTCGATGCGCCCCCACTGCTCGAGGGCGTCATCCACCGCGCGCTCGCAGCTCTCGCGGTCCAGCAGATCGAGACGAATCGAGAGCGCCCGACGACCCTGCTTCTCGATCTCCGCTGCGGTGCTCTCGAGGCTCCCCGACACCGGGACCTCGCGCGCGTCGTGCAGGCTCGACCCGCGGGCCACTCCCGTCCCTTCCTTCAACGTGCGTGCGGTGATCACCACATCGTAACCGCGCTCCGCCAGTGCAATGCTCGAGGCGCGGCCGATGCCGCGGCTCGCGCCCGTCACGAAAGCCACTCTGCGTTCCACTCGGTCTCCCCTCCGTGCGTGCGCCCAGCCTACTCGAAATCTCGCTGCGAGCCGCCGTGCTCGCGCACGAGCGCCAGGATATCGTCGCCGAAGCGCTCGATCTTGGCCGGTCCCAGCCCCGGAATGCTCGCGAGGGCGGCACGGCTCGTCGGCTGCTCGCGATCGATCGCCAGAATCACCCTGCGTTGGAAGACCATGTAGGCCTTCCACTTGAGGCGCCGCGCCGTGCGCTTGCGGTAGTTGTCGAGCGCCCGCGCCACCGGCCCCGCACGTGTCGAGAAACCGCGCCGCCGCGGTGTCTGCGCAGTGCCCGTCCGCGTGCGCGCGCCCGGCGCCGCGCGCACCGGTTTGCCCGGAATCCACAGCGTCGGATATTTGCGCCCGGTCTTCTGCAGGCGACCCGCGGCGAGCAGCGCGTCGACGGCCGCCACGATCGACGCCTCGGAATACTCGGCCAGCTTCCCGTACTCGGGCAGGGTGAGCAGGCCACCGCGCGACAACGACTTCGCACGACTGCCCCGCAATGCCCGCGCGAGATTCGTCTTGCCCACTGGACGCCGCAATCGATCCACCGCCTCGACGATGAGCTGCGTGGCCTCGGAGGGCAGCTCCGTCACGGGCGGGCGGCTCGGCGCCTCTTCTGCCTGCGCGCCGGCCACGGCGTCGGCATCGAGACACACGTCACAGCATCGGCACGCCGCGTGCTCGTCGCTGCCGGTGAAGTGCGCGCAGATCAGCTGCTGGCGGCAGCGGATCTCGCGGGCGTAACACGCCACGGCCTCGAGCGCGGCACTGCGGCGCTGCGCGATCAGCCTGCTGGTGGGGTTGGCCGCCGCGAGCCGCCGCTGGGTTGCAAGATCGCCGGGCCCGAAGAAGAGAATGCAGCGCGCCGGCGCACCGTCACGCCCGGCACGCCCGGCCTCCTGGTAGTAGGCCTCGAGACTTCCCGGAGTCTGGAAATGGACGATGAGCCGGACGTCGGCGAAGTCGACGCCCATACCAAAGGCATTGGTCGCGACGAGCACGCGGCTGCGACCGGCGGCGAAGGCCTGGTGCGCGCGCTCGCGGGCGAGCTTCGTGCGCCCCGCGTGGTAGTGGGTCGCCGGAAATCCACCCGCGCGCAGCGCCCGGGCCACGCTCTCCGTGGCCTTCCGCGTGCTGCAGTAGACGATGGCACGCCCGGCACCACTGCGGCTGCGCAGGCCATCGGCTGCCAGCGCGGCCCGCAGCGCCTCGAGCCGCGCGTCCTGGCCGCGCAGGTGCTGCACGGAGAACGCCAGGTTCGGCCGCTGGAAATCCCCGCGCACGACGTTCGGGTCCCGCAATTCCAGTCGGCTCGCGATCTCGTCCATGACGAGCGGCGTGGCCGTTGCCGTGAGTGCAACTGCCGGCGCAGCGACGACTTCGCGCAACTCGTGGATACGCAGGTAGTCGGGCCGGAAATCGTGCCCCCACTGGCTCACGCAGTGGGCTTCGTCGATCGCCAGCAGCGCGATGCGCACCCGCGCCAGCATGCGGCGGAAGCTCGGCTTGGCCGCGCGCTCCGGCGACACATAGAGCAGCACCAGCTCCCCGCGCAAGAACTCCGTCACGGCCTGCTGCTGCTCCGCATCGCCCTGGTGACTGTGCAGGGCGGCTGCCGGCACACCGAGCCCGCGCAACGCGTCGACCTGGTCCTGCATCAACGCGATCAGCGGTGAGATGACGAGAGTCGTTCCGCGCCCCGCACTGAAGGCCGAAATCGCCGGCAACTGGAAGCAGAGCGACTTGCCCGACCCGGTGGGCAGCAACACCAGAGCGTCTTCGCCGGCCACGGCTGCCTGGACGGCCTCGCCCTGCCCGGCCCGAAACTCAGCGTGGCCGAACACTTCGCCGAGTACGAGCCGCGCATCCTCGAGACTCGCGATGGCGGGCATCGGCCCTGGGTACCACGCCCGGCGCCGGGCCGCACGGCCAGCGGGCGTCGCGCCAGTCCTAGCTCTGCTAGAGGCCCGGCCGAGAAGGGGCCATTTTGAGAGGGTCCTTCTGCTCAGCAAGCGATTGGAGCCCGAGGAAAGTCATCCCGACGAACAGCGCGAGAGGCAAGGCGGCGGACGAAGCCGCCCCCGTAACCGCGGCCACCAGCATCAGGTTGGCCACGGTGGCAATCAACGCGATCGGGAACCCGGTCTTGGCCTTGCCGAAGTATCTTGCTTGCCGAGCTCCGAGTTGAATCATGCGGCCGATCCGGTGCTTGACCACGACTCGCTTGCGATGGCGCTTTCGGAAACGCTTCGTCTTCTGTTGTCTGCGCAAACGCCAGATCGCTTCGGTCTTCTCGGTGATTCTCACAGCGCGCGCCGCTGCACGACTCTTCGTGCACTGTGCGCGTAGCGGACACGGACTACAGTCTTTGCGAGAGAAAACGGTTGTCCAACCGGGATCGTTGCTCGTGACGGCGTCGCGACGAATCGACCGCTTCCCGGCTGGGCAGCGCGCCACGCCCCGGCTCGAGTCGACGCGGAAGTCGGTGAGGTCGAACATCCCCTTGCGGTACAGGGCGACGAAATCCCCATCGGGAAACCAGTCCGCACCATGGCGAGCCAGCAATCCGTGGAACGACTTCTCGCCGACGTGATCGCGCAACACGTAATCCGGGCGGAAGAAATCACCTTGCGGCTCTCGATGACCTAGCATGACCACCCCCATGCCCGGTCGATCGAATCAAACGGCTATCGTCCACCCCGTATGGGGACTTCTCGGCCGGGCTTCTAGGACGATTATTGAGAACGCACAACCACCCAGGTGCCAGTTGCCGCGCGCAACCGTCGCAGTCAAGTCCCCGGACTCAGCGCAGGGCGCTCGGCAGCCTCGCGGGTTCGAGTCCCGTCCGCCCCGCGGGGCGGCCTCGGAGTGGCCGCACGCCGAGATTTCTTCGTGCTCAAGGAAATTCGCACCGCTACCGATAGGGCAGTGTCGCGCGACTGCGCCAGCGCGAAAACTACCGCCGAACCTGAGGGGGGGGGAGGCTCGGAGCAGCCGCCGGAGAAACACCATGCCCGAGCATCCCGTCGCCCGCACGCCCTTCCTCACGGTCCTTTACCTGCTCGCGGGCCTGCTCTTCTCCCAGGTCTTCTCCCAGCAGGCCAGCGCCGCCTGCGATTGCTCGGTGCTGCCCACGCTCGGCCGGGCGGCCGAGTACCCCGCATTCGGACTCGATGGCGTAGCGGTGCTGCTGCAAGGGTCGGCCTTCGCCGAGAACGGCAACATCGGTGTCGGGGACGGCGGCTCCGCCGAACTCCAGGGCTCCGCCGCCATCGATGGCTACATCGAGCACCACCCGGGCGCGACCGTGATCGACGGTCACAAGGCGGCCGGCGGCGTCACCGCGGTCGACATGACCGGCGCGGTGGCCGATGCCATTGCCGCCTCGGCGACGTTCGCTGCGATGTCGGCGACGCAGACCTTCTCCGGCATTGACAACCAGGTCACGGTCACCGGCAACGGCTGCATCAACGTGATCCAGGTCAACGGCGACATCGATCTTCGCGGCAACGACATCCTGAGGTTCAAGGGCGGGCCCGAGGACTACTTCGTCGTCAACGTCGATGGCTTCATCGAGACCCGCGGCACCACGGACATCGTGCTCGACGGTCTCGAGCCCAACCAGGTCATCTTCAACATCACCAAGCCGGGAGCCGCCGTCAACCTCGGCGGGAACTCGGGAGGCTATGGCACCTTTCTGAACGTCGCCGGCGAGATCTACCTCCACGGCAACTCGGGCGGTCGCGGCGCGTACATTGCGGGGCTCACCCGTCTCGAGCTCCAGGGCGACGTTCAGTATTACGGCCAGCCCTTCGGTTGCGCTGCAGCAGTCGCGAGTTCGGCCTGCGACTGCAACGCGCTCCCGACCCTCGGGGCCGCCCTTGGCTTTCCCGCGATGTCGATTTTCAAGGACGTCAACATCAGCGGCTCGGCCTGGGCCGACAACGGCAACATCGGCCTCGGCAACGATCAAGGCAACGACGGCAAGGTCTCGATCAGTGGCGACGCCGACATCGACGGCTTCATCGGCCATCACTCGGGCACGAGCGTCGACATCTCCAGCGGCACCGTCCACGGCGGTGTGACGCAGATGGACATGAGCGACCCAGTGGACGACGTCAAGGCCGCCTCGGTCGCGTTAGCGGCGCTGGCTCCGACGCAGACCATCTCGAGCATCACGAGCAGCCGCACGATCACGGGAAACGGCTGCGTGAACGTGATCCGGGTCAACAACGAGATCAGCCTGGGGAGCGGTACCCTCACGCTCGAGGGCGGCGGTGACGACTACTTCATCGTCAACGTCAGCAAGGGCATCTCGATCGGTGGCGACGGCGCGATCGTGCTCGACGGCGTGATGCCACAGCACGTGATCTTCAACCTCGTCGGCGGTGGCGACGACGTGAGCCTCAGCGGCAGCGCCGATGTCTGGGGCACGTTCGTCAACGTGGACAAGGGCATCAGCGTGAGCGGCGACGCGACCAACCGGGGCGCCTACTACGCGGGTGAGACGCTCTCCCTGAGCGGCGAGGCGACCTTCTACGGCAACCCCTTCTACTGCGAGCCCCCCGAGCCCCCGGCGGGGATCTGTGCCGACCCCTCGGCGACGGGCATCAACATCGAGACGCCGGCGACGCCATCGGGCCGCTCGACCGGGAACACGCCCTTCTACTTCGGGTACTTCGACACCTCGAGCTACGAGGGTCATCTCGAGTCCTACCGGATGACTGCGGACGGGACGCTCAAGGACAAGGTGAACGTCGACGCGATCGACTCCTCGACGAGCAAGTTCGAGAGCACGCGCACACCCTACTGGGACGCGGGCCTGCTGCTGCGCAGCGACAGCTCGCGCGATGTCTACACGACGATTGGGGGCGTGCGCGTCGACTTCGACACCAGCAACGTGACGGACGTGGATCTGGACGTCACCGCTGCCGAGGTTTCCTCGTATCCGAATCATCCGGCCTCGGGGGTCACGAACCTCACGAATCTGCGGGATGCGATCGTGGCCTACATCCACGGCAAGGACGCATTCGACGAGGACGGCGACAGTATCAAGGGCGAGATGCGCAGCGCCGTGCTCGGCGACATCTTCCACTCGAACATCCAGTTCGTCGGAACTCCCACGACGATTCTGATGCACGAGGACGGCTACGCGGACTTCCACACCGCCTACGAGCAGCGCGATCGCGTCGTCTACGCCGGGGCCAACGACGCGCTGCTACACGCCTTCGACGCGGGCGCCTGGTGGAACCCGTCGGACGCCTCGGCCTTCAACGCGGGCACCGGCGAGGAGCTCTTCGGTTACGTGCCCGGCCTGGTGCTGCCGATCGCCAAGCTCACGCCCAAGGTTCTCGACAGCACGGGCGCGCGGCTGGTTCCGGGCTTCGTCGACGGCAACATGTCGGCGGCTGACGCCTGGCTCGGAGACGGCAGTGGCACGGACACCACCAAGTCCGCCTCCGAGTGGGCCACGGTGCTGGTGGTCGCCTTCCGGGAGGGCGGCCGCGGCTACCTGGCGCTCGACATCACCGACCCCACCGCGATGAGCGCTCCCCACGGGCCGTACCCGAAGCTCTTGTGGGAGTTCACGTCCAGCAACATGGGGCAGAGCTGGTCGAAGCCGGTGATCAGCCGCGTGAAGGTGAAGGGCGTGGGCGCCAGCGGAGACCACTGTGGCGTCGATGACGGCGACGGGGACTGCCGGGAGCAGTGGGTGGCGATCGTCGGCGGCGGCTTCGAGCGCACGGGCGACCCGAACGATCCCGACTATCTCGGCGACCCGACGAGCCTCGCCTGGAAGGGCGAGAGCAAGGCGATCTACATGATCGCGTTGGATACGGGCGCGGTACTCGCGAGCGTCGAGTTCGACGCGGCGGGCACCAGCGGCCCCTCGGCCATGAAGTACTCGCTGCCGAGCGAGCCAGCGGTGCTCGATCTCAACGGGGACCGCTTCGCCGACGTCGTCTACATCGGCGACCTGGGCGGCCAGCTCTGGAAGTGGGACATCAGCACGGTGGGCGAGGACAGCGATGCCGACACGAAGATCGACACCTGGAACTCCGGGGTCTTCTTCGACGCCGCGCGCGCCGACATGGGCGGTGGCCAATACCACTACCGGAGCCTGTACAATCCGCCGTCGGCCTCGTACAGCAACGGCGTGCTCATGCTGGCCTTCGGTACCGGCGAGGACCGCGATCGGCAGTACGCCGGGGACGCCAGCAAGGACGACAACAACCGCTTCTACGTCGTGCGGGATCTTCACCCGACCGGGTCTTCGGCCTTCGCCTCCACCGCCACGGAGTCGAACCTGAGCGACGTCACCAGTACGGGCTTGTACGCGGACCCCGGTAACGTCGGTTACTACATCGTGGGCGAGGAGAGCGAGAAGTTCATCACCGACCCACTGATCTTCGCGAGCCACGTGCTCGTGGCCAGCTACAAGCCCGACACCTCGGGCAGCTGTGGGCCCGGCGAGAGCTTCTTCTACGCCTTCGAGGTGTCCAACGGCAAGGGCTTCTTCGATGCGAACGCCACGCCGGAAGCGAGCGACCGGCGGATGCTGATCGGCGCTGGCATTCCGAGCAACCCGCGCATCAGCATCGGGCACGTGCCGACGGACGACGTGCTCGTGGTGCAGACCTCCGAGGGCGAGGTGCTGACGATCGAGCCGCCGCTGCGCGACCCCCCGTCGACCTCGATGATCTACTGGCGGCAGCGCTTCTAGCAGGCTGCGGAAAATCCCCGTGCATGGCATGCAATCCGATGGTACCCGTGACCTGCCCGGTTGCTTCGGACCGACGTTTCCTGGATCCGCCAGGCCGTCATCGTAGATCCGCCGCAATGCCGCCGATGAACTCGCCCCAGGCGGCGAGGGTGGTGATGTCCATCGGGTGGGTACTCCTCGTTTCGTGCCGGGTGGCGCAGTCATCCTTGGTTGTCGCGTCGAACCAAGAACGTCTGGTACTTGGCATCGGCCGATTCTAGGATCGACCAATCGCGAACCCGGTCGCGATCGATCGGGTGTCTCCTTGCGACGCTGCGCCCGGAAGCGCTGCAACGTGCTCTTCGCGCAGAGCTTCTCGTCCAGATCCAAGCCCAGCGCAACCTTCCACCGCAGGTCGTAAGCGCTGCGGGAGATCGCCTCCTCATCCGACACGGAGTCGTGCGCCTGCAGAAGCAGCGCGATCGCGAGCTGCGAAGGCGGCACGCTCGGGCGTCCGAAGTCCTCGCGGTACAGGGCGACGAAATCCCCATCGGGAAACCAGTCCGCACCATGGCGAGCCAGCAATCCGTAGAAGGTCTCGTCGCCCACGTGATCGCGCGCCTTGCCAGCGGCGCGCCTCGGCGCCTGGAGCTTCCCACGCCAGTCTTGGGTCGGGCTCCTAGTGCAGCGACGGTTGCGGACGCGCACCCACCAGGGACGCGACGGCCTGCTCGATACCATCCACGCTGAGATGGAACATCGGGAAGAGCTGCTGGATCACCTGGCAGGTGCGACTGCTGTCCCAGGTCCGCTTCGGGTCGGGGTTCAGCCAGACGCTGCGCTGGAAGTGCTGCTGGATGCGCAGCAGCCAGTCGATGCCGCGGGTCTCCGTCTCGTAACGCGGGTTGATGTTGCCGCCCGGGCTCATCAGCTCGGCCGGATGCATGGCGGCGTCGCCCACGAAGAGCACCTTCCACCGCTCGTCGAGGGTGCGCAGCACGTCACCGGTGGGAATCGCTTCCGAACCGTGGAGCCTTGCGTTCTTGCCGACGGTCTCGTAGACGCAGTTGTGAAAGTAGTAGGCCTTGAAGTCGCGCAGTCCGCGCTCCTCGTGGAGCGCGGTGAGAAGCCGGCTCACCGGCGCCATGTAGGGATCCATCGTGCCGCCGACGTCCATCAACAGCAGCAGGCGCACGTTGTTGCGCTTCTCCTGGGTGAACACCACCTCGATGTCACCGCCGTTCCGGCAGGTCTCATCCACGCTCTCATCGATGTCGAGCAGGTCGAAGGGCCCTGAGTGCGTCAAGTGGCGTAGGCGCTTGAGCGCCACCTTCGTCTGGCGAATGTCGAGGGTCGCATCCGTGCGGTAGTCGGCAAAGCGACGATCCTCGGCCACCTTCATGGCCGAGCGCCCGCGGCTCTCGCCGCCCACCCGGATGCCGGTGGGGTGCTCGCCGCCATGGCCGAACGGCGAGTGGCCGCCAGTGCCGACCCACTTGCCGCCGCCGTCATGGCGCCCATCCTGCTCCTCGAGCCGTTCGAGGAACTGCCGCATCAGCTCGTCGGCGTCGAGCTGTTGCAGCGCCGCCCGCTGCTCGTCGCTGAGGCCGTCGAACTGCTTCGGGTCATTGAGCCACTGCTCGAGCTCGTCGGTCAGGCTGAGCTCACCCTCGACACCGTGAAAGACTCTCGCGAAGACCCGGTCGAAGGCATCGAAGTAGGTCTCGCTCTTCACCAGTGTCGCGCGCGCCAGGTGGTAGAAGCTCAGCAGGCTCGAGCCGTGAAGCCCCTGCTCGAGCGCTGTCATCAGCATCTGCCACTCCTGAATGGAGACGGGCAGACCCTCTTTGCGCAAACCGTAGAAGAGATCGAGAAACACGCGTTCGCCTCGCCGCGACGGGCCGGGCTACTGGTTGTACTTCGGGCCGAGGGCGCTCCACTCGCTGGGAAGTGTACCTCCCTGATCGGCATAGCTCTGGAGCGAATCGGTGTCCTGCTCGTTCTTGAGCAGAGATCCGAGGAAGGGAATGTGCTCCTCGACCTGCTGCACGCTCATGCCGGCGCGGCGCAGTGCTGCGATCCAATCGATGAGCTCCGAGGTCGAGGGCTTCTTGCGCAGCTCCGTCTGGCCGCGCAGCCAGTAGAACTTGATCAGCACCTGGTCGAGCAGAGTGGCCTCGAGATTCGGGTGATGCACGTCGACGATGCGCCGCATCAGCGGAACGTCCGGGAACTCGATGAAGTGAAAGACGCAGCGGCGCAGGAAGGCGTCGGGCAGCTCCTTCTCGTTATTCGAGGTGATGATCACCACCGGACGCTCCTGGGCCACGACCTCGTCGCTGGTCTCCATCACGGTGAAGCGCATCTCGTCGAGCTCGCGCAGGATGTCGTTCGGGAACTCGAGATCCGCCTTGTCGATCTCGTCGATCAGCAACACGTGCCGGTTCGGCGCCTTGAAGACGCGTCCGAGCGGCCCCAGCTTGATGTAGTCGCGCACGTTGGCCACGTTGCCCTCGCCGAAACGCGCGTCGTTGAGGCGCTGCAAGGTGTCGTAGACGTAGAGCCCCTCGCTGGCCTTCGAGGTCGACTTGATGTGCCACGACTCCATGGGCAGACCGAGTCCTTCGGAGACATGCAGCGCCAACAAGGTCTTGCCCGTGCCGGGCTCACCCTTGATGAGCAGCGGCCGCTCGAGCGCGACCGAGCAATTGACCGCCTCCACGAGCGCAGGCGACACGATGTAGCCGTCGGTCCCGATGAACTGGTTGAACTCGGAGGCAGCGCTGCTCTCGGCCATGATGGATGGGGTCCTCTGGATCGCGGGGGGTGGGGTGTGAGGGGGACGGCGCACATGCTGACGCGCTCCCGGGCGCGCCGCAAACTGCCCGTGCACCCCGAAAATCCTCACGAAATCCGGCTTCTTGACGATGAGAGTAATCACTCTTAGAGTCATGAGATGGAATATCGGGTCGAAGAGCTCGCCCAGGCCGTGGGCATCCGGGTCGACACGCTGCGCTTCTACCAGGCCCGCGGGCTGGTGCCGCCTCCGGAGCGTCGCGGACGAGTGGCGGTATACGGCACCCCGCACCTCGAGCGCCTCCAGCGGGTGCGCGAGCTGCAGCGGGAGGGGTTCTCCCTGGCGCAGATCGCGCGCATCGTGAACCGGGAGGCGCGTGACGATCACGAGCTGCTGACGGCCCTGGCCCGGGAGAAGGTCGGCGAGCGCACGCTCACACGGGCGGAGCTGGCCAGCGAATCCGGCGTGCCGGAGGCGATGCTGCGCGCCGTCGAGTCCGCTGGGCTGATCGAGCCCGTCTTCGTCGACGGTGAGGACCGCTTCGGCGAGTCCGAACTCGAGATGACGCGTGCCGCCATGGTGTTGCTCGAATCGGGCTTCCCGCTCCAAACGCTGCTGGCCCACGCCGTCGACCACGCCCAACACGTGCAGGAGCTCTGCGACGCGAGCATCGAGCTCTTCGACGAGCACGTGCGCAACCGCACGGACGACGCGGACGTCACCGAGATCTTCCAGGCCCTGTTGCCCAAGGTGACGCGCCTGGTCGCCCTGCACTTCCAGCGCACGCTCGTGAACCGCGCGCTGAATCGTCTGCGCGGCAAGGATGAGCACCACGCCCTGCGCGCGGCACTGGAGGCGACGGAGAACGCCCGCCTGGAAGTGGAGGTCGGGTGGCGCTAGACGCACTCCCTTCGAAGGCCGAGAAGTACGCGTCGGTGCGCGCGATGTTCGACCGCATCGCGCCGCGCTACGACCTCATGAACCGGCTGATGACGGCGGGCCTCGACCAGCGCTGGCGGCGCGCCAGCATCGACGCCATCGGCGTCGGTGACGGCGACATCGTGCTCGACCTCGCCTGCGGCACCGGCGATCTGGCGGAGCTCTGCGCCCGCCGCGGGGCCCGGGTGATCGGACTCGACTTCGCCGGCGAGATGCTGCACGGCGCGCAGAAACGGGGTGTGCCGGCGGTCTTCGTGCAGGGCGACGGAACGCGACTGCCCCTACGCAGAGGAGCCGTCAGCGCAGCGGTGTGCGGCTTCGCCCTGCGCAATTTCGTGGCGCTCGCGCCGGTCTTCGAGGAGCTGGCTCGGGTGCTGGCGCCCGGCGGCCGGGTGGCGCTGCTGGACGTGGATCGGCCCACCCAGCCGTTGCTGCGGGCCGGATTTTCATTCTACTTCGACCGTGTCGTTCCCCTCGTGGGCGGTCTGCTGTCGGACCGCCAGGCCTACGCGTATCTGCCCCAATCGACGGTCTACCTGCCTCCCGCTCCCGAGCTGTGCGAAACGCTCTCGAAGGCGGGCTTCGCCAACGTGCAGCACCGGCGCATGCTGTTCGGCTCGGCGCAGCTGCTGACCGGCGAGCTGCCGGCATGAGGCGGGCCGACGAGCTCGAGGCGCGCATCGCCGCGGCCCTGGCCGGCGCCGCCGCGGATGGCGAGCCCCACTTCGTGGCCGTCGACGTCGCGGTCGGCATCGACGACCCGCTCGCATTTGCTGCACTGCAGATCGAGGACCGCTTCTACCTGGAACGACCGAACGAAGGTCTGCGCGTGCTCGGCTTGGGCTGTCGCGAGGCGATCGAGGCCGACGGCCCGGAGCGCTTCGCACGAGCGGACGCGCGGCGGCGAGCGTTGCTGCGGCGAGTCCACGGCGCGCGGCCCGACGCCCCACTGCTGACGGGCGGCTTCGCGTTCGCCGCACAGCCTCGGCCCAGCACTACCTGGCAGGGCTATCCCGCCGCGCGCCTGGTCTTGCCCGAGCTTCTCTGGTTCGAATGCGACGCGGAGCGCAGCGTGCAAACCTTCGCATCGGTGCAGCCCGGCGAATCGGCTGCGCAAGTCGCGGCCCGCTGCGCGACGCTCCTCGCGCACTGGGAGACGCTGCTGCGGGACCGTCCGACCCGCGCCCACGCGGCGCACGAGGCAACCCGTTTCGAGCTGGCGGCCGACCGGCCGGGCTCCGACTTCTGCAAAGCGGCGGAGCGCGCGCTGCGCGACATCGCAGCCGGCGAGCTCGAGAAGCTGGTACTGGCGCGCTCGGTGCGCATCGACACAGCGGGCGGATTCGATGTCGTGCGCAGCCTCCAGAACCTGCGCCAAGCCCATCCGGCCTGTGCTGTATTCGCCGTTGGCCGCGGCGACGCCACATTCATTGGCGCCACACCGGAGCGGCTGCTGCGCGTCTGCGGCACAGCGGCACAGACCTCCGCCGTGGCGGGCTCCGCGCCGCGCGGCCGCGACCCGCAGGAGGATGCCGAGCTGGCCCGCGCACTTCAGGAGAGCAAGAAGGAGCAGAGCGAGCACGCCGTGGTCGTGCGCGCGCTGCGCGCAGCGTTCGAGGAGTGCTGCGATGAGTTCAGCGCACCGGAGGCACCGCAGGTGCTGCGTCTGGAGAACGTGCAGCACCTGGAGACGCCGCTCTGCGGCACGCTGCGCCACGAGACGACGCTACTCGAGCTGGCCGGGCGCCTGCATCCGACGCCGGCCGTGGGCGGCTCACCGTACGCGGCGGCCCTCGCCTGGCTCGACGCCCACGAACGCTGCGATCGCGGCTGGTACGCGGGCCTGGTCGGCTACGTCGATGCGCGCGGCGGCGGCGAGCTCTGCGTCGCGTTGCGCTCGGCGCTGCTGCGCGGAGACACGGCACACCTGCTGGCCGGCGCGGGCCTGGTGGCCGGCTCCGAGCCCGAGGCGGAGCTGCGCGAGACGCGCCTCAAGCTCCGCACGCTGCTGCACGCACTGGTCGAACTCTAGCCGTGCCGGGCGACGCCCCGAATCGCAATCACGCCTTCACGCGAGCATTCTTCGCAGAGCTCGTGCGCAGCGGCGTCGCCCACGCGTGCATCTGCCCCGGCTCTCGCTCGACGCCGCTCACCGCGGCCGCGCACCGCGAACCCGGCCTGCGCTGCTGGTCGCACATCGACGAGCGCTCCGCGGGCTTCTTCGCCCTCGGCCTGGCGAAGGCCAGCCGCGCGCCGGTCGCCCTCGTCTGCACCTCGGGCACGGCGGCGGTCAACTTCCATCCCGCGGTCGTCGAGGCACACCACGCCGGCGTGCCATTGCTCGTGCTGACGGCCGACCGGCCGCCGGAGCTCCGCGATTGGGGCGCCGGCCAGACCATCGACCAGCACGCGCTGTACGGCTCTGCGGTGCGTTGGTTCGCCGAGGCGCCCGTCCCCGAGCCCGGCGACGCCGCGCTGCGCCAAGCCCGCGCACTCGCCTGCCGGGCAGCGGCCGTATCCGCCGGTGTGGCGCCCGGCCCCGTCCACCTGAACCTGCCCTTCCGCGAGCCGCTGGCCCCGGCGCCGGTGGCCGGCGACCTCGGGGACGCGGGAGCGCTCGCGCGGGCCGGCCGCGGCGACCGCGCCTACACCCGGGTCGCCGAGACGACGCGGGCGCCGAGCAACGAAGTCGCGCGGGCCCTGGCGGAACAGCTGCGTGGCATCGAGCGCGGGGTGGTGGTGTGCGGGCCGAGCGACGTGCGCGAAGACGAGGCCCGTGCAATCGCCGAGCTGGCGCACACGCTCGGCTGGCCGCTCTTCGCCGAGGCCACGTCGCAGCTGCGCTGCGGCGCCGCGGCCGCGTGCGCACCGCTCGTGTCGCAATTCGACGCGCTGCTGCGCGCCGAGGCCTTCGCCGAAAACCTGCGTGCCGACTGCGTGCTGCGCTTCGGCGCCACACCCACCAGCAAGGCATTTCGCCTCTGGCTCGAAGGCACCCGCCCGCAGCACGTGCTCCACGTCGATCCCGCTGGCGTCTGGCACGACGCCAGCCACCTCGCCTCCGAGGTACTCCCCTTCGCCCCTGGAGCGCTGTGCGACGCGCTGCGCGTGCACCTCGGCGCACCGCGCAGCAGCCGCTGGCTCGAAGCGGCGCTCGCAGCGGAGCACCGCGCCCTCGGCGTCGTGGAGGCCGAGCTGACGAGCGATGCCACGCTGCACGGCCCCGGCGTCGTGCGGGAGCTCGGAGCGCAGCTGCCCGCCGGCGCCACGCTCTACGTGTCGAACAGCTTGGCGGTGCGAGACCTCGACGCGTTCCTGCCGCCGGGCACGCCGCCGCTGCGAGTGCTGTGCAATCGCGGTGCGAACGGCATCGACGGCATGCTCTCGAGCGCACTCGGCGCGGCGGCGGCCGACGCCACGCGCCCGACCGTGCTGCTGACCGGAGACCTCGCCTTTCTGCACGACGCGGGCGCACTGCTCGCGGCGCGGCGCAACGAGCTGTCCGCCACCATCGTGGTACTCGACGACGACGGCGGCGCGATCTTCTCGATGTTGCCCGTCGCGGCGCATGCCGAAGCCGTGGGCTACGAAAAGCACTTCCGCACGCGTCACGGCGCGGATATCTGCGCAATCGCAGGGGCGTACGCGGCGCGCGCGATCGACATCACCTCCTGGGAGCACTTTCGCACCGAGCTCAAGCAGGCCCTGGCCGAAGCCGGGGTGAGCGTGCTGCGGGTTCCCATCGATCCGGCTCACGCCCTCGCCCGCCGACGCGAGATCGCCTCCGCCATCGCCGGAGCCGTGGCCGCGGAAGCCGCACCCCGATGAGCGCGCCGGAGCTGGCGCTCCACGGAGTCGAGGAAGGCCGCGGCTCGCCACTGCTGGTGCTTCACGGCTTCACCGGCAGCAGCGAGAGCATGGCCGGGGTCGCCGCCGGCCTGAGCGGCCGGCACCGGGTGCTGCGGCTCGATCTCCTGGGGCACGGCGAGAGCGCGGCGCCAAGAGAGCCGGCGGCCTACTCGATGGAACGCTGCGTGGCTCAGATTTCCGCCGCACTCGACGCGCGTGCCATCGAGCGCGCGCACGTGATCGGCTACTCGATGGGCGGCCGCGCAGCATTGGCGCTGGCAGCCTGGCGGCCGGAGCGCGTGCGCTCCGCACTCCTCGTGGGAGCCTCGGCGGGACTCGCGGACCCGAAGGCGCGCGAGGCCCGGGTGCGCGACGACGAGGCCCTCGCCCAGCGCATCGAGAGCGAAGGCCTCGAACGCTTCGTCGACGCGTGGATGGCACTTCCCCTGTTCGAGTCTCAGCGGCGCCTCGGCGCCGAGGCGCTGGCAGCCGCGCGCGCGCAGCGGCTGCGCAATCGCCCCCACGGACTGGCGAACTCGTTGCGTGGCATGGGCAGCGGCGCGCAGCCGCCGCTCCACCCACTGCTCGCGCAGCTGCTGACGCCGGTGGCGCTGGTGCATGGCGAGCAGGACACGAAGTTCGCCGAGATCGCGCACGGGCTCGCGGCGGCGCTGCCGCGCGGGCGCGCCGTGGCCGTTGCGAACGCCGGCCACGCTTGCCACTTGGAGGCACCACACGCCTTCCTCGAGCTGGCCGACGCCTGGCTCGCCGAGTGCGACGCCGCAGTCCGCGTGCGTGCATCAGCATGAGTGCACCGAGCCCGGCGCCCCCGGGCGCAGTTGCCGTCTGGCTCTCGGCGGCGCGCCTGCGCACCCTGCCCATCGCGCTGGCGCCGGTGGTGGTGGGCACGGCGCTCGCCTGGACCGACGACGCACACGCCTGGCTCGCGGCGCTGGCGGCGGCTCTCGGCGCGCTGCTGCTCCAGATCGGCGCAAACTTCGCGAACGACGTCTTCGATTTCGAAAAGGGAGCCGACACCGCAGCCCGCACGGGCCCGCCCCGCGCCACCCAGCTCGGATGGGTGACCCCGGCGGCCATGCGCCGCGCGACGTTTCTGATCTTCGGCGCGGCCTTCCTGCCGGGGCTGTATCTGGTGTGGGTGGGCGGCTGGCCGATCGTCGCCATCGGCCTCCTCTCGGTAGCCACCGGTCTCGCCTATACCGGTGGCCCGTTTCCCCTCGGCTACCACGGCCTCGGCGATCTTGCCGTCTTCGTCTTTTTCGGTCTCGTGGCCGTCTGCGGCACCTACTGGGTGCAGGCACTGACGCTGCCTCCCCACGTGCTGGCGGTTTCCACACTGATCGGGGCACTCGCCAGCGTGCCGCTCGCCGTGAACAACCTGCGCGACGCAGCCACCGATGCGCTCGCCGGCAAACGCACGCTGGCGGTGCGTCTGGGTGAGAGCGCCGTGCGCACCGAAATCGCCGCCTTGATCGCCATCGCCTACGCCGGCTGCGTGTTGCTCTGGTGGTCCGGGCTCGGCCCGCTCGGCGCGCTGCTGCCCCTGATCACGTCGCCACTGGCGCTGCGCTTCCTGCACCGCATGCGCACGAGCGAAGGCGCCGCACTCAACCCACTGCTCGCCGAGAGCGCTCGACTCGAACTCGTCTTCGCGCTCAGCCTGGCGCTCGGTTGGGCGGCATGAAGCTCACAGCCGCACGAGTGACTGCACTGCGACTCCCACTTCACGAAGCGCTCGCCACGGCGCACGGACCGGTGCTCGCACGCGAGGGCGCTCTCCTCGAGATCGAGGCCCAGGATGGCGCGCGCGGCTGGGGGGAGGCGCTGCCGCTGCCGGGGTTCGACCTCGAATCCGCCGACGCCGCTGCGAACGCGCTGGTTGCCGCCTGCCGCCGGCTCGTGGGCGCCGAGATCGGCGAGCCGGACGAGGCCCTGGCTGCGGCGGCGCGCGACCTCGCGGCGGCCCCCGCCGCGCGTGCCGCACTCGACACGGCCTGGCGCGATTGCCGCGCGCGCGCAGCGGGCACGACGTTGGCCGCGCATCTCGCAGCCGAACGAGACCGCACACCCCGCACGGCCGTCGAAACCGGCACGCTGCTCGCCGGCAACACGGCCGACGACGTCGCGCGCGCGGCGCAGAGCGCCCTGGCGGCCGGCTTTCGCACGCTGAAGCTGAAGGTGGGAAGCCTGGCTTTCGAACGCGACCGGGAACGCGTTGCGGCCGCACGCCGTGCGGCGCCCCGAGCGGCGCTGCGTCTCGATGCGAATGGGGCGTGGAGCGAAAGCGATGCCGCCCGACACATCGACGCGCTGGCGGCGATCGAACCCGAGCTACTCGAGCAGCCCGTGGCCTTCGATGCGCTGGATGCCATGGCCCGCCTGCGCGAGCTCGCGCCATTTCCGCTGGCCGCCGACGAGGCCGTTCGAGATCTCGCCGGCGCGCACCGCCTGCTGCGCGCCGGCGCCGCCGACGTCCTGGTGCTCAAGCCGGCCGCCATCGGTGGCCCGGGCGCCACCGCTGCCATCGCAGCCGCTGCCCGGGAGGCCGACGTCGCTGTGCTGGTGACGACCTTTCTCGACGGCGCGATCGGTCGCTGCGCGGCCCTGCACGTGGCTGCCAGTCTCCCAGCCTCGGCATACGCCGCGGGCCTCGCCACCGGCGCGCTGTTGGCCGACGACCTAGCCCACACCGCCGATCCCGCGGCCGGCGAGCTATGCGTACCGTCCGACGGCGGTCTCGGCGTGACTCCGGAACCGCAGGCGCTCGCGCGGCTTGCGACTGCGCCGAGCCGAGAAGTGCGGACGTGATGGCTCGCGCTCCGTGGCTCGAGCCGAGCAATCGGCCGGCGCTCGGCTGGCAGGACGAGGCCTGGACGGCGCGCGAACTCGCCGGTCGAGCCGACGCGTTGGCCGGCTGGCTCCGCAACGCCGGCGTGCGCCGCGGCGACGTCGTCGCGGCGCATCTGCCGGGCGGCGGCGGTTTTGCAACACTGCTCCACGCGCTCGACCGCTGCGATGCGATCCTGCTTCCGCTCAACCGCAGACACAAGGAGGCGGAGCTGCGCGCCAGCCTCGAGCATGCCGGCGCCAAGCTGGTGCTGCACGGCGATGACGAGCTCGCCGAGCGCGTGCGCCGAGCCACGCGCGGGCGGCCGGTGCGCCCGCTGCCGGATCTGCCAGCGAGCGCGGAGGTCCTGCGACCCGAGGGCGACACGAGCACCCCGGCCTTGCTGCTCTACACCTCGGGCACGACCGGGCAGGCCAAGGGCGCGCTGCTCTGCCACGCGAACCTGCGCGCCAGCGTCGACGCCTCGGCCGGACATCTCGGCACCGCACCCGACGATCGCTGGCTCGCTTGCCTGCCACTCCACCACATCGGTGGACTTTCGATCCTGCTGCGCTGCGCAGCGCAGGGGTGCGAGGCGGTCCTTCACTCGGAGTTCGATGCCGAGGCCGTGAGCGAGGCGCTCGACACAGGGCGGATCACACACGTCTCCCTGGTTCCGACGATGCTGACGCGGCTGCTGGCGCTGCGCGGAATACGGCACGCGCCCGAGACGCTGCGGGTCGTCCTGCTCGGCGGCTCGGGCGCCTCGTCGATGCTGCTCGAACGCGCGGCGCAGCTCGGCTGGCCGATCGCGGCGACCTACGGGCTCACCGAAGCGGCGTCCCAGGTCGCCACCCGCCTGCCCGGCTCGGCGCCGGACGCAGCGCTGCCCGCGCTCCCGGGCGTCGCGCTGCGCATCGTCGATGCCGACGGCGAGGAGGCGGCGCCCGGCGTCGTCGGAGAGATCCTCGTGCGCGGCGCGAATGTCATGCAGGGCTACTGGAACGCACCCCAAGCCAGCGCGGCGGCACTCGACGGCGACTGGTTGCACACAGGCGACCTCGGCGCCCTCGACGAGCGGGGAGATCTGCGCGTCTTCGACCGGCGCGCAGATCTCATCGTATCCGGTGGCGAAAACGTCTACCCCGCGGAGATCGAAAGCGTGCTGTCGGAGCACCCAGACATCGCAGCCGCCGGCGTCTCCGCGGTGCGCGACGCCGAGTTCGGCCAGCGCCCGGTAGCCTGGATCGTAGCCACGACGCCCGAACCGCCCTCGGCAGAGGCACTGCGCGCATTCTGCCGGGAGCGGCTCGCCGGCTTCAAGGTGCCGCTGCGCTTTCACAGCGTCGACGAGCTGCCCTGCACCGCCGCCGGCAAGCTTCAGCGCCATCGCCTGCAAGAGCCCGCCGGAACGAACCGCGAAGCAAGGCCCCCGCATTCGCCCATCACTTGAAGCAGCGCCTCAGCTGCTATGGTGCCGCCGTGATCAACGACGTGCTCGACCTCGACGGCCTCGCACAGGCCGAGCACGTTCGGCGCGGCGACGTGAGCGCCGTCGAGCTCGTCGAAGCCAGCATCGCCCGCATCGAGACGCTGAACCCAGCTCTCAACGCTGTAATCCATCCGCTCTTCGACAAGGCGATCGCCCAGGTCACCAACGAAGAGATCGGCCCCGGCGCCTTCCACGGCGTGCCCTTCGTCGTGAAGGATGCCGTCTGCCACACGGCCGGTGACCCCTTCCACTGCGGCATGCGCGTGTTGAAGGAGTTCGGGTACAAGGCGCGCGAAGACACCGAGCTGGCACGACGCTTTCGCGCCGCAGGCTTCGTCTTCGTGGGCAAGACCAACACCCCCGAGCTCGCCCTGTCCGCTACCACCGAGCCGCTCGCCTACGGCGCGACCCACAACCCGTGGCAGCGCGAGCATTCACCGGGCGGCTCGAGCGGCGGATCCGCAGCGGCCGTGGCGAGCCGCATGGTGGCCGCCGGACACGCCAACGACATGGGCGGCTCGATTCGCCTGCCCGCCGCTTTCTGTGGCCTGGTCGGCCTGAAGCCGACGCGGGGGCGCTCGACGCTGGCCCCGAATTTCGGCGAGTACTGGGGGCCGCTGACCCACGAGCACGTGGTGTCTCGCTCGGTGCGCGACAGCGCGGCGATCCTCGACGCAATCGCGGGACCCGCGATCGGAGATCCCTACAGCGCGCCGGCACCGAGCGAGCCCTTCCTCGAGGCCCTGCGCCGCGAACCGGGATCTCTCCGGATCGGACTCGTGCAACAGAGCGGTTCTTCGGAAACGCACCCCGACTGTCTTCGCGCGTTGCACACCGCAGCGGTTTGCCTCGAAGAGATGGGGCACCGGGTGGCACCGCTCTCGCTGGCGGCCCTCGACGAGGTGGTGCTCGGGCCCTGGATCCCCGCCGGTCTGGCCCGCGATCTCGACCGCTGGTCCGAGGTGATCGGGCGCCCGATCGGACCGGACGACGTCGAGCCGTTCAGCTGGCTGATGGCGGAAGCCGGGCGCGGCCTCGACGGCGCGCAGTTCGTGGAGCAGACGGAGATCGCCTTCGATTGGAACCGACGCTTCTGCAACGAGTGGGAGCCCTTCGCCGACGTATTGCTGCTGCCGACCTCGCCGGTGCCGCCGCCCCGCCTGGGCACGCTGGCGCCGAACGTCGCTCTGCCGGAGCTGGCGCAAGAGCTCGCCCGCCTGACGAGCCTGACCAGCGCATTCGACCTCACCGGCCAACCCGCCATCTCGCTCCCCCTGGACTGGAACGCCGCGGGCCTCCCGATCGGCGTGCAGCTCGCTGCACCCGTCGGCCGCGAAGACCGACTGTTCCAGCTGGCGGCGCGGCTCGAAGAGGCGCACCCCTGGGCCGACAGGCGCCCATCCATCTGAGCATCACGCCAGTCTCGGGTCAGGCTCCCAGTCCGGCGCCCGGGCTTCGATTCGCCTTGTCGATCTTCCGCTTCTCCAGCGACGCTGCGGCGCGCTGCATCAGGCGCGGCGCCAGCGGACGCAGCAACCGGCCGAGCAGGCGCTGCACGCCACTGGCGGCGGGAGTATTGTCCGCGGAAGCAAAGCGCCGCAGGTCGAGCTCCTCGATCACATCGCCACCGAGCATCAGTAGCGGCACCTGCTGGGGAATGCCGGTGGCATCGGCGATTCGCACCATGCGTTGAAAATTGGCGGCGACGCTCGCCGTCTCCCGCAAGCCGCCGGGCCCGAGCGCTGCCGCGATCGCTTCGCGCAAGCGCACGAGTTCGCTCCCGTCCCGCGCGAGCAGCGCGTCGGCAAAGCCCACCAGCAACTCGCCTTGCGGAACCCCGCTACTCGCCGCGGCCGCGGGCCCCGCGTTGATGGCGCTCAGATCGATCTCCTCACCGTCCAGCGTGCCGCTCACCCGGAGCAGCGTGGCGTGCGCGCTGGTTCAGTAGAAACACTCATTGAGTGCAGAGACCCGCGCCGCGACCAGTTCCATCTGCGCGCGCGTGAGTCTCTCTCCCCGCGCGAGCGGATTCGCCACCTCGGCGTCGGCGACGTAGTGCACGCTCGAGAGCCGCTTGAGGTCTCGCACAGCGTCCGGGACCAGACTCATGGCAGCGATCACATTCGGCGCCATCGGCATGCCGGCGTAGAGATCCGGTGCGCTGGTCTTCGCCGCGCGAAACGACAGCATCGGCACCCAGGCCACGCCGGGCTCGACGCCAGCGGGGCGTTCGCGCGACGGCACACCGCCGCCGGGCTCCGGCAGCCGCTCCGGAGGCAGCCCGAGACCACGGTGAAATTCATCGACGGAGAAGGCCGCCACCACCACACCGAGAAGCTCGACGTAGTGAGCGTCCGACATCCCTGCAGCGGCTAGCTTCTCGACCCAGCTCTTCGAGAGGCGGCGCGCATCCGTCACGATCCGATGCACGGCGTCCACGGCCGCCGCGGAAAGCACATCATTCGGCTCGTGCTCGCCCATGACGGCGGCGGGCGAGAGCGCCACCTTGCGTTCACGGCACAGGACGCAGGTCTCGGCGCGACGCACCTCCACCGCGATGGCCACCCGCTCGGCGCCGGTCCACCATGCACCCGCGGCGGCGATGCGTCGCCAGACCTCGCGATGCGCTGCGACGATCCCCTCGTCGATCGGCACCGGTGCATCGACGTATTCGAAGCTCTGCATCGACATCTCCCCGGCTGCTGATGCGCGCAACCCCAGGATACCCCGTCGTGAGCTACTGGCGCAGCGGGTTGCGACTCGACAGCAGAGGCAAGGCAGCGAGGGCGACGTTGCTTTCGGACACCGTCGTCGCACTCGCCACGCGCTCGACACCCCGTGCGAAGGCGGCAGAACGCGGATCGAGCGGGTCGAGGGCCACGAGCGCCTGGCCCTGCAAGCGCGCCTCGGCAATGCGCCCGGCGTGCAGCAGCCCGAAGACGAGCCGGCGCCGCGGCTCCTTCGCCCGAGGCCTCACCTCGAGCGTCTTGCGATCGTTTGCAATCTGCTCGGGATACGCGCCGACCAGCGCATAGGCGAGCCCCACGGTCTCCAGTGCAGCCGCCCTTCTTCCCGGCGCCCGCGCGACACTCGTCGCGAGCTGTTCGCGCCAACCGCGCGGCACCAGCTGCCATGTCTCTGCCCACTCGGGCGCGGCGTCGATCGCGCCGCCCGGATCGAGGCCGTACGCCGAGTCGAACGGCACGCGCTGCGCGGCATACCACGCAGCGATGCGTCTCCGGTTGGCGAGGTTCGCAGCGTCGTCGCGCACGTAGATCGAGTGGCGCAGAGAGCGCGACACCAGAATCCAACCGGGATGCCCCTCGAGCAGGGTCGTCGTGTAGGCCTCGGTATCGCCAGCCCGCAGTGGGCCCGCCGGCACGCCGATGCCGAAGAAGACATCGACGCCGCGCCGGCGAAGCACGTCTTCCGGCGTTTCCCCGGGCAACGTGCCGGCGTGCGCGGTCACCTGTCGGTAGTCCGTCGCCACGTCGGGGTCGACGTTCATGCTGCCGTCGACGAAGGTCCGCAGGCCGGGGCCGAGCTGGTGGCACAGGAAGCCACCCATCCCATAGGGATGGAAGAGCGTGCCGGTGACGCCGGCTTCTGCCAGGAAATCCACGCCGGGGGCGAAGAAACGGCGCTCGGTGTAGGCATCCGTCAGCCACGCGGCCGGCTCCCGAGGAAACACCGCCGCCGCCTCGCGAAAGCCACCCCACATCGGAAAAGTCACGGCGAGCAGCAGGCTGACGAGCGCCATTGCCCACTCGCGCCAGGGTCGGGCGCCACGAGAGCACGGACGCGAGACCGCGTAGAGCAGCACAAAGACCGCGAGCCACGAGAAACGGATCGATATCAGGAACGCCACGCAACCCGCCAGTGCGAGGCACAGCCGCACGGGGTCCCAGGCGTCGAGGCACTCGCGACTCCGGAACCGCAGGAAGCGCACGCCGCGCACGATGGCGAGCGCCACGACGCCGAGCAGCAACGCGTCCGTCACGACCCACGCCAGGTCGCTCACCGCGGGTGCGATATTCGTGTGAGCGAAGGGCGCGAACGGCGCCCACTCGTCGACCACACCCCAAATCGAGCCCTCACGACTCGAGGTCCAGAAGCTGAGGTGCTGATCCAGACCCCGCGGGTTCAGGAGCGCCGCCAACAGACCGAGACCCAGCGCGCTGGCAAGTCGCTGGAAGCGGGCGCGATCGAACACCTCATCCACCCCCCCGGCAAAGCGCCCGGCCAGCCCGTGCAGCACGATGCCCGCCAGCGCCGCGGTCACCAGCAGCGGCCCCACCAGGAACGCCGAGTGCACGTTCGCCCAGACGGCCATCAGGCCCACGGCGCACGCGACGCGGCGCCACGACGGCAGCGCGGGCGCAAACAACAGCGCCTCGAGCAGCAGAACCGCGGCGATGCTGAAGAGCCCCGGCCGCAGCTGGATCAGGCGATACCAGGCGAGCACCAGGAAGACCGCTGTGGCGCAGGCGGCGGGTGCTATGCGGCCGGCCTCGCGGCGCAGCACGCCGAAGGCCAACCCGGCGATGCCGAACACCGCCAGGGCATGCACGACTCGCAGGCCATGCAAGCCGAGCGCGACTTCGACGCCACGCACTGCGACTGCGAACAGCCACTGGTGCGGCACCGGGCCTCCCCGTGCCGTTGCGAGGCAGGGATCCGTATCGCTCCACAGACCGTGCTCGAGAAACGCACGCCCGTGAGCCAGGTGCCACCACAGATCGTTGGTGGTGAGAGGCCCGGCTGCCAGGAAGACCACGAGCAGGGTCAGCAATACACAGCCCAGCGTCGCGACGCCAGCGGGCCAGCGCGCGGCCCCGGCAGCAGGCGGCGGACCCGTCACGCGCCGGACTCAGACCTCGGACGGCCTCGGCACGCAGCAGAGCTGCACGCCGCCACCCGCAAAGAGGCGTCCGTGCAGCGACCGCTTCCGCCGACGAGCCGCGTTTCCCGCTCGAAGTCGCCCATCCCGGGCGACGCTAGCGCAGGCGGCTCAGTAACAGCGCGGGCGCAGACCGCGCGCCCGCGCCTCCGCGCGGAGCTGCTTCGCGCTCGGCAATGCCGCCTGGAGGTCCGCGATCCGGCGCCCGTGGGCCGGATGCGTCGAGAGAAACTCCGGCGGCTGCCCGCCGCCGGCCGCCGCCATGTTCTGCCAGAGCGCCACGCTCTGCGTCGGATCGAAGCCGGCTCTCGCCATGAGCTCGAGCCCGATCGTGTCGGACTCGCTCTCCTGCGCGCGGCTGAACGGCAGCACGACGACGCCGGCGCCGAGCAGTCCGAGCAGCTGCTGCTTGCCCGGCGACATGCCGCCGCTGAGCGTGTCGAGAATCTGGATCCCGGACTGCGTGGCGTACTGGGTCGAGATGCGCTCGTTGGCGTGCTCGGCCAGCACGTGGGCCACCTCGTGCCCGAGCACGGTGGCGAGCTGATCCTGGTTCTGGGCCACGGCGAAGAGCCCACTGTGCACGCCAATCTTGCCACCAGGCAGCGCGAACGCATTCGGCGACGGGTCCTCGAAGACGGTCACTTCCCAGCGCGTCCCGGCGTAGGGACCCGTCACCTGTGCTGCGACCGCGTCGGTGACGCAGCGCGCGCGACGCTGGAGCGTCGCATCCGTCGAGACCTTCTGCTTCGACTTCATCTCGTCGTAGGCGGCGACCCCCATCTTCGCCATCTCCGCCTGCGGGAACAGGTGCAGTTGGGCGCGACCCGTGGGAGACGTGACGCAACCGGCGCACGCTGCGGCCGCCGCCAGCAGGAAACACGACATGAAACGCAACATCGGAACCCCCCTCGTGACCTCCCTACCCTAGCGATCTCGTCCGAGGTGCCCCAGCTCGTCGCCTGTCCCAGAGAGGCGACGGACGGCGCTGAGGACCCGGCAACTTCACTCGATCGTGCTATTGGAAGTGGGCATGCGCAGCGGCCTATGGGCACTGATGGCAACGCTCCTGGCCGCCCCGACGGGCGCCGAGGAGCCGCCGTTTCGCCTGTTCGAGCTGGCATCGCCGGGCCGCACGGCCGCAGCCGGCTTCGCGGACTTCGACGGAGACGGGCGGACGGATCTCTACTCGGTCTCGCTCTCCGGCATCCCGCCCCGCTCCCATCGCGAGCTGCGGGTCTACTTCCAGGATCCCGGCGGCACATTCCGAACCTCGCCGGATTGGTCGGGGCCCATCGAGCCGGACTCCGCTGCATACGATGTCGCGGCACTCGACGACGAGCCCGGCCTCGAATTCCTCCAGCTGCGGCGCCACTCGATCTCGGTGCTCTCGCTGCGCGGCCGCGCGGCGCAGCGCCGCGAGCTGGTGATTCCGGGCGACCCCACCGCCGCCGTCGGCGCCGACGAGCGCGGCATCGATCACCTCCACATGGCGCGCGACCTCGGCGACGGATTGCGCCTCTTGGTGCCGGGCCTCGGCGAGTGCATCGTGCTCGAACGCGACGGCGCGCTGGTGGCGCGGCTGGCGGCCGGCCAGCGCGCCAACTACTTCATTCCGAAGCGCCCGGGCCCGTTGCTCAGCGAGAGCGAATTCGAGAGCTATTTCGACTTTCCTCGCATCGAAGTCGGCGATGCCAACGGCGACGGTCGCCCAGACCTGCTCTTCGCCTCTCGACACGAGCTGCGGGTCTTCCACCAGACTGCCAGCGGCGGCTTCGAACCGCTGGCGGACCAGAAATTCGCCCTCGGACGCCTCACCGAGAAGGATCTGATTCGCGGCTCCGGAAACGTGCGAGTCGTGGCCAGCGATATCAACGGCAATGGCCTCGTCGACCTGATCGTGACGTCGACGACCGGCGGCCTGATGAGCCCGCGCTCCGAGACGACGGTGCACCTGAATCGCGACGGCAGCTGGAACCTAGCGGTCTCGGATCGCGATAGCGTGCTCGAGAACAGCTGGAGCGCACTCCAGATCGTCGACATCGACGGCGACGCCCGCCCGGAGCTGATCGAGGCGCGCATGCCCCTGAGCATCCTCGAGCTCGTCGAGACCCTGATCACCCAGGAGATCGATATCGAGATCTCGATCTACCGCGCAGAGCCGAAACGCGGCTTCGCGATGCAGCCGACGGTGAAGCTCGACATGCACACCGAGATCGATTTCGAGACCACGTCGCTGCGGGGCTTCGCGCCCAGCATCGACGTCGACCTGAATGGCGACGGCGGACGCGACCGCGTGACCTCCGCGGGCGGTGACGCCATCGAGGTCTACCTCGGCAGCGGCGAGAAACCCTTCCAGGTGCGCGCCGGCCACCAGCCGCTCGACAGCCACGGCTCGATCCGCTTCGGAGACCTCGACGGCGACGAGCTGACCGACGCACTGATCTTCTCGAAGGATCGCCCGGACACGCCGATTCGCGTGCTCGTCAATCGCGGTGTGCTCCCCGGCACACCACCACGCGCCGTGCTGACTTCCGGCGACTGAGCGCCTACAGCGCTTCCCCCGTGACCGACAAGCCATTGGAGCAACCGACACGAGGTCGCCGCCGCGGCGCCGCCGCCGAAGGAACACCTTTGCAGCGCGGCATCGGCCATTCGCCGGCTCAGCTGGCGCTCTGGGGTCCTGGGGGGGACTCGACCGCGCCCTCCGCGGCGAGCAGCAATTGCGCTTTGAGCTCCGCCACCGTCCGCTGCGGCCCCGCTGGAGACCAGCCCGGCGGCATCACGAGATACAGGATGGCAGTTCGAAGGTTGGGCGCGCTTCGCATGTCTCGCCACAGCAAGCGAAACTCGCCGAAGTGGACATCCCAGAAACTCGCTGTATCCACACCTCGAGTAATCCCATAGGTGACGGGCTCGGCATCATCCAGGGGTTGCAGCGTGCCGAAGATCCAATCCCACAAGAGCGTGATGGAGTTGTAGTTCATGTCCATGTAGCGAACGTTCTGAGCGTGGTGCACGCGGTGATAGGCAGGCGTCTGCATGAAGTACTCGAGGAAGCCGTAACGGCGGGCCACCACGTGATTGCTGATGTGGTCATGTCTAGAATCGAGATCCCCGCGACGACGATCGGATCCACGCCCAGCAGGCCCGCAAGGAGCCCGATGATCACGGGTGCGTAGAAGGTCGACTCGAAGAAGAAGTGATTGAAGCCCACGAAGAGACTCATGGACTCGGGCGCATGATGGGGCGAGTGCACACACCAGAAGAGCCGCACCTTGTGCCCCAGCCAATGGTGCATCCAATAGGCGAACTCGTAGACGACCAGGCCGTAGATCCAGCCCACCGGTGCGTGGCCCAGGTGCACGGGGGCGTAAGGCGTCACCCAGAGCGCGACGATGGTGGTATTGAAGGGGCCGAGAAGTAGCGCGACGAGAGCAAATGCGAGAGCCAGCGAGCCCAGGCCTTTGCCCATCATGCGGTATTCAGCGAGCTTTGCGGCATGCAGGCGTTTGTGAACGTACCCCGCCTCGGCCAGTCCGCAGACGAGAAATGCGATGAAGAGAATCGCAATCGTGTCGGCGATCGAAAGTGCCGTGGCCGCGCTGGGTTCCATCCGTGCTCTCCCAGGCATCACCTTCGCATGAGCGCATCGACCCCGCCAGCGGCGGGTCGGCAGCCGTCTAGGGCCGAAGCCGATAGAGCGCGGCCTCCACGTCCGAGCTGAAGTAGACGCTGCCGTCTTGCGTGACTGCGATGCCCGAAGGCAGCCCCGGGCCCGACAGCGCTCCTTGCGT
>JAFDDG010000146.1 GCA_019310965.1 Deltaproteobacteria bacterium | reverse complement strand
GCCGGCGTGTTGCTGCTCGTGATGGGTACTGCGGTGCGCAGGCGCCTGGCCGACCCGTTTTCCGGCGTGCTGCCGGACGAGGGCGTCACCATCCGCAACCTCGTCGAGGTCGTCGTCGAAGGGCTCGCCGGTATGGCGAGCGAGCGCATGGGCCCGGAATGGCGCAAGTACTTTCCGCTGGTCGGCACCATGTTCTTCTTCATCCTGATCTCGAACCTGATGGGCCTGGTTCCCGGCCTCGACGGCTCGACCAGCGACGCCAACGTCACCTGGGCGTGGGCGGCAATCGCGTGGGGCTTCTACACGGCGATCGGCATCGCCGAGCACAAGGGCAAGTACATCCTCAAGTTCCTCGGGCCGAGCTTCTTCGAGAGGGAGATCGCCGGCCGGCACGTGCACTTCCGCTTGCTGGCGCCGGTCTTTTTCGTCTTGGAGATTCCGCTCGACCTGGCGCGCATGCTCACCCTCGCCATCCGGTTGTTGGCGAACATGTTCGCAGACCACACGGTGATCGGAGTCTGGCTCAGCCTGGTTCCCATCGGCGTGCCGGCCATCTTCATGGGGCTCGGCATCGTGATCTCCGTGTCGGCCTGGCGCTCGAGAAGCCCCACTGAGGGGCGCTGCGAGCGGCATTCCAATTTCACCAAGGAGACTCCCAACATGCGCAAGATCGGCAATTTCGTTCTCTGGACCGTGCTCTTCACGCTCGTGCCCGTGGCTGCCATGGCCGCGGACGGCGGCGGCAGCAGCGACGGCACCTGGGGCTACGCCCTCGGCGCCGGCCTCGCAGTCGGCCTGGCCGGGCTCGGCTGCGGCATCGGTCAGGGCCTCACCGCTGGCAACACCACCGCCGGCATCGCCCGCAATCCCGGAGCCGCGGGTGCGATGTTCGTGAACTTCATCCTCGGCATGGTGCTGATCGAGTCGATCGCCATCTACGGCCTCGTGATCGCGTTCCTGCTGCAGGGCAAGATCTGAGCCAGCCCAACCAGGTTCGCGTTCGAAGCGTGCGGCGGCCCTTGCGGGCCGCCGTTTGCGTTTCTGCGCCCGGCGCCGCGTCGCGGCGCCGTGACAGGGCACCGGACGGGAGCTCGCCAGAGGGCCTCACCCCGTGTAAATCCCTCTGCCGAACCCGTGCTCCCGCCCGGCGACCCGGGTCCCGCCCACCCCCGGTCCCGTTGAAGGGGTATGGCGGGTGTGCCTCGCGACACGTACCGCTGCCCGATAGAGCAAGCCGCATGCCACGGGTCTGCGTCGCGTCGCCCGCGTCGCGTCGCCTGACGAAACGAGGGGTTACGCGATCCTGGGCCGCGCCTTCCGAGCGCCCTCGCGTGCGGCCGTGCACACTCGCCCCGTGAACAGCGGACTTCTTCTCGCGTTCGACGGTCTCGACGGCTGCGGCAAGACGACGCAGCTCGCGAGGTTCGCGCTGCGGCTGCGGGCTGCCGGCCACGATGTGCTCGAGACACACGAGCCCACCGAGGGCGTGTGGGGTCGGCGCATCCGCGCGATGGCCCGCAGCGGCGAGCGCGTTCCCGCCGACGAGGAGCTGCGCTGGTTTGTCGAAGACCGCGCCGAGCACGTCGAGCGCGAAATCGCACCGGCTCTCGCCGCCGGCCGCACGGTGCTGACCGATCGCTACACCCTCTCGACCGTGGCCTACCAGGGCGCGCGCGGGCTCGACTGGCGCGAGCTGCTGGCCGACGCCGAGGCGCGCTTTCCGCTGCCGGACCTGGTGCTGCTGTTCGAAATCGAGCCCGCCGCCGGCATGGCTCGCATCCGGGCGCGCGGCGAGCCGCTGGAGCCGAGCTTCGAGGAGACCGGCTTTCTCACGCGCGTGGCGCAGGTCTTCGCGGCGCTGCCCTGCTCCTACATCGAGCGCATCGCCGGCGCCGGCAGCGTCGACCGCGTCGAAGCGCGCGTCCGAGCCGCGCTCGAGCGCCGTCTGCCGGATCTCTTCTGAGCCCCTCCCGCCCGGGGGATTCGAGCGGGGACGGTGTTGCTTCTTTGCCTCTTCGGGGTCGCTCATCTGAGAGACAGGCTGGCCTGGAAGAAGGCAAGGAAGCAAACAGATTGAAGGGTTGAGCGGCGTTTCTGCTCGGTCCGATGAGTACACTTCCGACAGACAGGCCCTGAAGGGGGATGGTTCATGAGCGGCTTGAATGCCCTGCGGCTGTTCCTGGTCACCTTCGCGATCCTCGGCATCGTCTACGCGATCAGCGGCACCGGGGCCTTCTCGCGCGACCAGCCGAATTGGTGGGGGGAACTTCCCAAGCACAAGAAGATCGTCTTCAGCGCCGCCATCGCAGCGACTCTCCTGCAGAGCTTTCTCTGATCTGGCGGGGAACGCAGGGCGTCCGGACCCCGCGCGGCGGATGATCGCTGCCGACCCCTGCCTCGAGGGGCCCGGGTGCGTCGGGAAGCCGTCACCGGGGATCCCCTGGCGGGGTACCATGCGCCGGTGACCGAGCGCCGACCGCGTGTGCGCCCGTCTTGGTCTGCGAGCCCGTTCGGGTCGCTGGTGCGTCGCTTCACGTTCATGATCGGGCTCACCAACGTCTGCAATCTGCGCTGCAAAATGTGCGGGATCTGGTCCGAGCGGCCCAACATCCAGCCGCCCTTGGAGGGCTACCGGGACCTGCTCCGACAACCGATGATGCGCCGGGCCCGGGTCATCGCGCTGACCGGCGGCGAGCCCTTCGCCCTCGACGATTTCGGCGAGTACGTCGGGCTGGCACGCCAGCTCGCGCCCAGGGCCCACGTCAACATCAGCACCAATGGCTGGTACACCGATCGCACGATGAAGCTGCTCGTCGACGCGGACACGCCGCCGATGCACTCGGATGTTGCCGAGGCCTCGGCCAGCGGCCGCGCGAAGCGCGGCTCAGCGCCGCGGTGAAGCGCCGTCTGCCGGATCTGTTTTGAGTCGCGCGCGCTCCCGGTACTGCCGGATGTACTCGAGCGAAGCGCGACCGCGTTCGGTGGCTTCGGCTGGAAACAGCCGTGACCAGAAGCGGTCGAAGGGGCCGCCGAAGTAGTAGTAGCGGAACCAGCTCTTGCGGATCAGGAACTCGACGGGCATGACGACGAGCATCGCGATGGCGATGCCCCAGCCGGTCGCGAAGCGCCAGGTCTCCGGGTCGCCGGCGAGAGCCAGGCGTCCGATCACCAGCGCGGCCAGGACGAAGAAGCCCGCCCAGCAGAGCGTGAGTCCCCGGCAGTAGCCGCGCACGAAATCCGGAGCGAAGGGCAACAGGGCGCGCACGCTGCGCTCGATCAACGAATCCTCGCCGTGCAGGCTCGCGTGGAAGAAGGCCGCCACGCCGAGGTACGCGGCCGCCGGCACCAGGCGCAGGTGACGTTCATCGCCGCTCGCGACCGCCATCATCAGCACGATCGGAATGGTGAGGCCCGCCAGCGCCGTCAGCGGAGTGCCGCCGTCGCCGGCCCGCGCCGCCGCGAGCGGGGCCAGCAGGGCGGGCACGAACAACACGATGGCCACGCCGACGACACCCACGCGCGCCAGTGCCTCGTCGAGCAACGCCGGCGTCGCGAAGAGCAGCAGCAGCGCGAGCACAGCCAGCAGCGCACCGGCCGCCCAGCGCGGCAGGCGGTTCACGGCAGCTCGCGCCGGGGCAGCAGGGCCAAAAGCCCCGCCCGCTCGGCCGTCTGGGCGCGTGCGCGATCATCGCGGCGATTTTTCTCCGGCCGCGTCGTCTGGGTGCGCCTGCGTGTGGAGCTACCGAACGACCGCAAGTCGCGAGCGTACCTCGCGCACGCCCTTGACGCTGCGGGTCAGTGTCGCGGCGCGGCCTTGCGCTCCCGCGCTGGAAACGTGTCCGTGCAGCGTCACCACTCCCCGATAGGTGTCCACGTTGATGTCCAAGGCCTTGATCTCGGCGTCACGTGCAAGCTTCGTCTTCACGCTCGCGGTGATCGAGGCATCATCGACCATTTCCCCGACAGGGCGCTCGTCGGTTCCGACGTAGTAACCACCGGCGGCCGCGCCGCCGATCGCAAGAAATGTGCAGCCGGTGGGGAGAGTCAGCAGAAATACGGCGATGCAGAGCATGTGGCGCATGGGGCCCCCTCGAGATCGGATCGGCCCACGAGCTCGTCGCCTTGAGGATGAGCCCCTCGAGGTGGTCGGCTGGTTCTTCGATACCGGCGCGCCCTCAGGCGGGCACGACCCGCAGGTCGTGATCCAGCATGACGTCGCCGTCGAAGATGAAGCGCCCGTCGAAGTGCTCGCCCGCCAGCATCAGAGGGATCCACAAGAGGTCGTCCTGCCACATTTCCGCATAGGGGATCGCGTCGAGCGGCGTCCAGCGCGGGATCGCCTCGTCGGTCTCTCGGGGCTGGCCGACGTAGTCGCTCGCCAGGAACACATAGTCGTGCATCGAGAGGCCGTCGACGAACTGGAAGCGCAGCTCGCCGACTTCGCGCACTCCCGTGGGGGTCACGCAGAGCTCCTCTTCGACCTCGCGCACCGCGCACTCGAGCGGGGTCTCGCCGGGGTCGATGCGGCCGCCGGGCCCGTTGATCTTGCCGGCGCCGAGGCCGCGCTTCTTGTGGATCAGCAGTACCTGGTCGTCGCGCACCACGAAGAGCAGCGTCGCACGCTGCTCTGGCCTCCAGCTCGGCCAGTGGATGTCGTCGACGCGTCGGTACATGGCACTCGGGCTCGAGGGTCGACGAGGCTATCACAGGTCGCTTGTCCGCGACGCGCGCGATGGCAACGCCTGGGGCAGTGTGCGGTCGGCGAGTCGGCGGCCGGCCGCCCAGCGCGTGCGCTAGCCCGGTCTCGCTAGGCACTGCGCGATCCGCTCGCGCAGCTGCTCGAGTGCTTCGCCCGTCACCAGGAACTGCTTCTTCGCCGAAGTCTCGCCCGCCACCAGGTGCAGCTGCGCCTTCCTGATTCCCAACGCCTTTGCGAGCACGCTTCGGATCGCCTGGTTTGCCTTGCCTCTCTCCGGCGCCTGGGTCACGGAGACCTTGAGACGGCCGCCGTGCTCGCCGGTGATCGCGTTTCGGCGCGCCTTCGCCTGCGCCTGCACTGGCAGCAACACACCGCCTTCTCTCGTTTCGAGTCGTACACTCATCGCCGCGCAGGCGGACTCTACTCGACGTAGCCAAGAGCGCGCAGCTCTTCGCATTCCGAGCCGGGCAGAATACCAACACGGGATTCGTGCGACGCAAGTCCGGCCTCGCAAGAGCAAACCCTCGCCGCGCTGCAGGCTCCTAATCGAAGAGCAGCGGCGCGAGTGCGCGGCCGGTGTGAGAGAGTGGGTGCTGCGCGACCTCCTCGGGCGTGC
>JAFDDG010000011.1 GCA_019310965.1 Deltaproteobacteria bacterium | reverse complement strand
CCTTTGCGCGAGCAGATCGAGTGGGGGTTCAATGACATCTATGGCATCTCGGGGCACCTGAACCAACATCCGCGCGCCGCCATGCGCCAGCGCCAGGACGAAAAGGCCCGCAACAACTGCCTCGACTTCTACCGCGAGTCCCATCGCATCGACGATGCCGCGATGGACGCCTGATCGCCGCTGCGCCGAGGCGCTGCGGAGCATCGCCCGCGGCGAGGCCGATCGCGGGGACGAACGGAGGCGGAAAGCCGACTGCGGCGTCGTCCGCTTCCGCGTCAGTAGAGGGCGTCCTGGATCGGCCCCGGCGGGTGCAGCTCCGAGCAATTGCTCTCGACCGCTTCGCCCGCGAGCAGCTTGCGCATGAACGGGAGCGCATCGCGCTGTGAGCGCTGAACGGCGCTGTTGTGGGTGTGCCCGTCGTAGTAGTGGAACTCGACCAACGTGCCCTGGTGACACATGGCCGACAGGTGGTTGTAGTGGTTGGCCGCGGGCGCGAGCGTATCCGCCAGGCCCGAGCCCGAGAAGACCGGTACCGTGATCTTCGCCTGCGCGAAGCTGAAGTACTGCCAACGGTCGAGGCGCGCTTGCAGCTCGGCCGAGACCGGGTGTGCGAGCACCTGCTCCAACGTGATGCGCTGCCGGTTCGCGACCTCCGCCATCTCCGGACCGAGACAGCCGGTGCGCCCCGCCTCGTAGAGCGACTGCAGCTCTTCGGCGACATGCGGCTTCGGATCGAAGCCGGGATCGATCGCCGGATAGCTGCCGAGATACTGCAACATGAACACGGCGGACGCGATGTAATTCCCCTCACCCTGCACCGGCCAGACGGGCTCCACCTTCGGCGCAGGATGGTCTTCGGCGATGGAGGCCGCGAGCCCGGTCGCGACCGCGCCGAGCAGCTCCACTTCCGGCGCGTAGAGGGGAGCCCAGTAGGCGGCGGCCAGGGTCGCCTGCGAGCCTTGCGATTGCCCGACGACGAATACCCGGTTCGCGAGCTGCGGGTAGCGGGCCAGCGCGGCACGCACGCTGTCGAGCACGCCATAGCCCACCGGGCGCAGCGTCAGGTAGGGGTGAGGGCCCGCGGTGCCGAGCCCCTGATAATCCGTCGCCACGATCGCGAAACCGGCCTCGAGGTAGCCATTCAGGTAGGCGTGATCGCGCCTCGAACGCCCGCGCAGCGAGGGCGCGCACACGTCGGCCACGCCCACCGAGCCGTGAGCCCACGCCACGATCGGCCAGCCGCCCTCGGGCGCGTCACCCTTCGGAAACTGCACCTCACCAGACACCACGATCGGCGTCTCGCCGTCGATCCCCTCAGTCGAGGTGTAGAGAAACCGCTCGGCCCCTGCGGCCTGCTCGAGAACGAGTCTCGCCTCACTCGACTCGCTGCGAAGCATCTGGCCCGGCGTCCCGGGAACACGTGACTCGAACGTGTAGAAGGCCGGTACCCCTCCGTCGCCAACCGAAGGGCCCGGCTGCGGCACCGGGCCCATGCGGGGGGCAACAGCCGAGCAGGCTGCGGCGCAGACGGCGACGAGGCAGAGGGTGGATTGCTTCATCTGCGCATCGTACGGGCAGTGTCACCCAACCACCATGCCCGGGGACACCATCTGCCGCCCTGGCGCGGCGCTGACATGGGCCCGCCCACGCCTCGCCCTTTCGACTTCGTGGCGACTCCACGCCTCAGAGCCAGCGACGCACCGCCCGCTTGTAGTCCTGGTACTCACCTCCGAACTTGCGCTCGAGGTAGGCCTCTTCGTGGCGAATGGCGATGAGGTAGATCACGAGCCAGACCGGCGGCACCAGCGCGACGACCCAGCCGTCGGCCAGCGCCACGCCGAGTCCCGCCTGGAGGAGGCCCATGCTCACGTACATGGGGTTGCGCGTGAAGCGGTAGACGCCGTCGGAGATGATCTCGGGCGACGGCTTCCAGGGCTTGGGGTCCTGGCCCGTCTTCCGGAAGAGCCCCGCCGCCGCGAGGATGAGCGCGATGCCGGCCGCGAGCAGCAGCGCGGCGAGGGCGACGCGCAGCACACCGGTGACCGGCAGGGGCAGAGGCCACACGAAGCGGTGCAAGAGCTCACCGGCGGCGAGCCCGATCACGGGGACGAGCGGGGGCGGAAAGCGGACTGCGGCGCCCTCGGCCTGCGAGTCACTGGACATTCGAGCCTCCGGATATCCGACTGCGGACGCTTGCCGGTTGAGCCCATCCTACGCCACGCGCCCGGCCCGATCATCGCTCAGACGCATTCTCAGATCGATGGAGATCGCCTGGGCAATTTCGCTCACGCCCCAGCGCTCGCGGCGCACCACCGGCTCCGGGTGTGCGGCCAGTGCATCGGCCAGCGGACCGCGGTACCACGGCAACAGGGTGGTCGGCAGCGCTGCGACCGGAAACCAAGCCACGATCGGGGTCTCGGCGCTCGGACACAGGGCACCGCCCACCGGCCGACACTGCCACACCCGCGCCGTGTGCGGACGAAAGCCGCGACGCACGTAGTCGCCCACGCGGCGCTCGGCCTCCACTTCGATGCCGGTCTCCTCGAGCAGCTCGCGGCGCAGGGTCTCCTCCCCCGCCTCCCCCGGCTCCGGGTTGCCGCCGGGCAGCTCCCAGCCGCGGATGTCGCTGCGCACGGACAGCAGGACGTGCTCGTCGCGCAGCACCACTGCCTGGTGCACGAGCAGCGGCTCGCTCTCGGCGACCCGCGGCGACACGAGACCCCACCAGGCGGTCCGGGCGTAGACGCGAAGCAGCCCGGGCAGCCCGCGCCGGCTCACTCGACGATCTTGTTGAGCGGGTACTCGACGATGGCACGGGCCCCGGCCTCGGAGAGCTGCGGGTAGAGCTTCTTGGCCACGTTCTCTTCGATCACGGTGTTGATGGCGACCCACTTGTCATCGGAGAGCGTCGAGATCGTGGGGTTGCCCAGAGCCGGCAAGACTCCGAGCACCGCGTCCAGGTGCTTGCGCGGCACGTTCATCATCAGGCCGACCTTGTCGACGGCGGCGATGGCGCCCTTCAGCATGAGCAGCAGGCGGTCCATCTTGCCCTTCTTCCACTCGTCCTTGACGGAGTCGTGGTTCGCAATGAAGCGCGGCGTGCTCTCGAGCACCGTGTCGATGACGCGCAGGTTGTTGGCCCGCAGGCTCGAGCCGGTCTCGGTGACGTCGACGATGGCGTCCGCCAGCACGGGGGGCTTCACCTCGGTGGCGCCCCACGAAAACTCCACCTGCGCCTTCACTCCATGCTGCTTGAGGTAGCGCTTGGTGAGATTCATGACCTCGGTGGCAATCCGCTTGCCCTCGAGGTCCTTGGGCTTGTGGATCGGCGAACCTTGCTTGACGGCGACGATCCAGCGCACCGGCCCGTACTTTGGCCACGGAGCGCGCAGATCCGCCAGCTCCTTCACCTTCGCCTTGTTCTCGATGGTCCAGTCGACACCGGTGATGCCCGCGTCGAGCACACCCTGTGCGACGTAACGCGCCATCTCCTGCGCGCGGATCAGGATGCACTCGATCTCGGGATCGTCGATCGTCGGGTAGTAGGAGCGATCCGGTATGCGCAGCTGGAAGCCAGCCAGGGTGAAGAGCTTCTGGGTCGTCTCCTGGAGGCTTCCCTTGGGCAGCCCGAGGCGCAGCGTGCGCTTCACAACGGTCATTTTCCGTAGACCTCCTCGGGATCGAAGACCTGCTCACCCACGTCGGTCCAGCTGCCGTCATCGAGGCGTCGGAAGAAGCAGCTGCGCCGCCCCGTGTGACACGCGGCCCCGCCCTTCTGCTCCACGCGCATCACGACGCAATCGCCGTCACAGTCGATGAAGAGCGACTTCAACTCCTGGGTGTTGCCACTCTCCTCGCCCTTGTGCCAGAGCTTGCCCCGGGAGCGGCTCCAGTAGTGCACTTCGCCGGTCTCGAGCGTGAGCCGCAGGCTCTGCTCGTTCATGAACGCGACCATCAGCAGATCGCCGCGCTCATCGTCGACGGCGATCGCCGTGACCAGACCGTCGTTCTTCGCGAAGTCGAGGGCTGCGAGGGGATCCATGGGGGGGCGGAGACTACCGGGCGGCGAGGGCCAACGCCAGACGTTCGCGCAGCGCCGCGAGCTCCCCGAAAGCGGGGCCGCGCCTGAAACCAGCCTCGGCCGGACGCCGGCCCTCCGGCCGGGTCCGGACCAACACGCCGCAGCGGACCAGCCGGTCGAAGGCGTTCGAGAATGTGACCGGGTTGGCTGCCTCGCGACGATCCACCTCGCCGATCAAGACACCGCGCTCGAACTGCTCCTTGGCCGCCTTGGTGAGCTCCTTCGCGCTCACCTGCTCCTCGCCTTCGGGCAGCTCCGCCACGGCCGCACAGGCACAGTGGTAGGCCTCGACGATGCCGCGGGTCTGTTCTGCCAGGAAGCAAAGGCCGGGACGCCCCTTCTCGGTGGCGTGCAGCTCGCCGTCGACGCGCTCGAGCCAGCCACGCCGCTCGAAGAGGTCGATGAAAGCGTCGATGTGCGCTGCCAGGATTTCGCCCCGAGGCGTGAAGAATTCGGTGTAGAAGAAGTCGAGCCACTCGCCGAGCTCGACCCGGAACTCCGGCGCAGCCGGGCCCGCCAGCAGACGCCGCGCCAGCCAACTCGGCAGCGCCAGAAAGTGCAGGATCGAGTTGCGATAGAAATCGAGCGCGCGCCGCTTCGATTCCTCGAAGAAGAGGATCTGGCCGCGAGGATCCTCGGACACCTTGATCAGGTCCATGCTCTGCATCGCGGCAATCGAGTCTTCGAAGCCCGCCTCCTCGTCGGACGCCAACGCCGGTGTGAGCCGCGCATCTTGCAGCCGCAGCAGGCCGATGACTTCCCGCATGCGCTGCACCAGCTCCGCGCGCAACATGCCCCGCCGCCGTTCCCCGAGCAGCGCACACGCCGCAACCGCGGTTGCGTTCGCGACGGTCGCCCAGTTGATGCGTTCTACCAGGCGATTGCCGAGCGTCGCGATGAATTCGCGCTTGGCGGCGCCGTCCTCCGGAGTCGCCTCCCGAGCGAAACGCTCGCGCTGGTCGCCGAGGGCGTCGCCCAACGAGATGGGCTCGCCGAAGTTGAGAAAGACGCTGCCGAAGCGACGCTGCAGGTATTTCCGCGCGCGCATCAGGCCGAGCACGCTCTCGGAAGTCTTCTCGCCGCCCTCGAGCTCATCGACCATCGAGCTCTCTTCGACGAGGCGTTCGTAGGTGATGGCGATGGGCACGAAGAAGAGGTCCCGGCGCGCGGTATCGAGAAAGGCCTCGACCTCCCAGGAGAGGATGCCCAGCCGGGGCGCCAGGGTCTTGCCCGTGCGCGAGCGACCGCCCTCGATGAAGAACTCCTGGGTCACGCCCTCGGACACGAGGTGCGAGACATAGGCCCGGAAGACCTCCTTGTAGAGCGGGTCGTCGAACGACTCGCGCAGGTAGAAGGCCCCCGCGCGGCGAAACAGATAGCCGAACGGGCCGAACGCCATATTGTCCCGCGCCGCGATGTGGGGCGGGATCAGGTAGTTGTCGTAGAGCGTGGTCGAGAGGAGGACGAAGTCGAAGTACGAGCGATGGCTCGGCACCAGCACGATCGGGTGGCGCTTCGCGTACTCGGCGATGGTATCGATACCCGAGATCTCGACCTTCGCGAACAATCGGCGCACGATGGCTGTCGACAGCCCGGCCATCAGCGCCAGGAAAGTCGAGTTCATGTTGGCCGCGATTTCGCGCAACATCTTCTCGGCCTCTGCCCGGGCGCGGGACAGCGGCACGTTGCGGTCCTCGGCGTGTTCGCGCATGGCCCGCTGCACACGCGAGCTCGAGACGACGCCCTCCAATACCCTGGGGAAGGGGCGCAGGCTCGGCCCCTCCACCGCCTTCTCCTCGCGATACAGGAAAGTCAGGATCGAGCGGCGCACCGTGCGCGCCACGGCGTGGGGCCCCTGCGCCCTCCGCGTCGCAATGAAGCTGGAGAGGTCGATGGCATCGCCGACCTTCACCGCGAGATCGCGATACGTCGTGAGGAACGACGTCACCTTCGCGAGATCCGAAGGTCGCGTGGTGGCCCCGTAGAAGAGATTCAGGAAACGACGCCTCGCGCGCGGACCCTTGCGCCAGAAGATGGCCAGCGGCACGACGTGGAGCGCACGCTCCGAGTCCCACACGGAACGCACCACTTCCTCGAGCAGGTCGAGCTCCTGGCGCCCCTCGTCGACGGCCCCAAAACGCGCCGTCCGCAGAAACAGGAAGCTCGTGCCCCCGGCGCGCTCGAGTTCCCGAGTCTGACGCCGAGCGCGGTCGCGGTCGGTCTCAGCCGAGCCCCAGGACTGCCAGAGCGTGCGCAACGCCTCCAGAAACGGCCGGTAGTAGAAGAAGCGGATGCCGTTGGCGAAGCTCGAGAGGCGCAAGCCCTCGCGCAAGAAGAGCGTATTGAACAGGAAGTAGTCGAGCCGGCTCGCATAGCGCATCACGTAGACGACCGAGCTGCGCTCCTCGAGGCGCTTCAGCCTCCGGACCGTCGCCTCATCAAAGCCGAAGTGCGAGAAGAAGCGCGACGCAAAGCCGCGGAACAGGAAATTGAAGCGTGGCGTCATCGCCGAAAACGGATCGTCTTCGACCAACGAAGACGCGTCCGGCGGGGCGGGGACCGGAGAGCGGAGCGAATCCGGCATCGCCTGGCAAGGTACCCCGTCCTGGTCAGGACGCCCTACTCGGGCAACAGGATGGCACCCGGCCGCATCTGCTCGGCGATCTCCTGCGGCGTCCAGACGCCGCCATCCTCGCTCTTGGTGACGCCGGTGTGGGTGACCACCTGCATCTGCGCAATGCGGCCGCCCCCCACGAAGTAGGTCTTGCCGGTCACTTCGCTGGCCAGATCGCTCGCCAGGTAGACCACCAGGGGCGAGACCAGCTTCGGGTCCATCTGTGCCTGGAGCTTCTCGTCCTGAAACGTCGGCAGATCCTCGGTCAGTCGCGTCGTCGCGACAGGAGCCAGGATGTTGACGCGAATGCCGTAGCGAACGCCCTCGATGGCCAGACAGCGGGACATTCCGGCGATGCCCGCCTTGGCGGCGCCGTAGTTCGCCTGCCCGAAATTTCCGTCCAGTCCGGAAGTCGAACTGGTGTTGATGATCACTCCGCCCTGACCGCGCTCCTTCATGTGACCGTACACCGCGTGGGTGACGCAGTAGGTGCCCTTGAGATGCACCTCCACCACGCTATCCCACAGCTCCTCCGTGGTGTTGGCGAAGCTCTTGTCGCGCAGGATGCCGGCGTTGTTGACGCAGATATCGACGTGCCCGAAGGCGTCGAGACCGGACTGCAGGATGTTCCTGCCTCCCTCGACGCTGGCAACCGAATCGTAATTGGCCACGGCCTCGCCACCGGCCGCACGCACCTCCTCGACGACGGCGTCGGCCATGCGCTGGCCGCCAGAGCCGCTGCCATCCCGCGCTCCACCGAGATCGTTCACCACCACGGCAGCGCCCTCTCTCGCCAGAGCCAAGGCATGCTCGCGGCCGATGCCGCCACCCGCTCCGGTCACGATCGCCACCTTCCCGTCGAGCAGCCCCATACCTCACCTCCATCTGTCGGCACCGGCGCCTGAGGCGCGCCATTCAACACCGGGCTCGCGCGCGAATCAAGCGCGGGAGAAGAGGATCGTGCGAAGCCGCGCGAAGGGCTGGAAGCCGAGCTTCTCGTAGAGCCGTACCCCCGCCGCGTTGCCCTCCACCACAGCCAGCTGCACGTGATCGGCGCCGGCCTCGAAGGCTTCGCGGCACAGCGCAGACACGCCGCAGCTGGCGTGGCCGCGGCCGCGCGCCTCAGGCCAGGTGTAGACACCCTGCAACAGCCAGCCGTCGGCGCGTTGCACATCGGCGTAGCCAACGCAGACAATGCGCCCACGCTCCTCGACGACGCGGGCGCGCGGCAGCCGACCGCGCACCCAGCGTCGGAAGTTCCGCACGTCGCCTTCGAACGGATCCGGCCGCCCCTCTTCGCGCAAGCTCTCCCGCGCCGCCACCACCAGGGGCTCCAGATCCCCAGCGACGGCCGGGCGCGCGACGCCAGACGCCAGAATCGCGACCGTGGGCTGCACGGCATAGGCCGTCTCGTGACGATCGAGCAGCGGGCGCCGGGGCGCGCGCCGCAATAGCTCGTCCCAGAGGGCATCGACCCCCCGCACGCCGCTCTTCACCAGGCCGACGCCGAGCGTCTCGATGAAGGGCAAGAAGGCTTCGATCGCCTCGGAATCGCTGACCGCGTCGAGCGCGACGCTCGGCCGCAGACCGGCCACACCCACGATGGCTCCCTCGCGCCGGGCCACGGCCAGCTCCGCGCGCAGCTCGCCCGGCGCTCCGCGCCTGCCGACCCTCACCGCCATGTCGAGCAGCAGCAGATTGCCGCGCGCGTCCTGCGCCAGGTAGTCGACGACCTCGTCGCGATCCTCGCGCCGGACAACAGCCGCTCGGATGGCCGCCGGCATGGCTCAGTCGATCACCGCGAGAACCGCCCCCTCGTCGACGGCGTCGCCTTCGGCCACGCGGATCTCGGTCAGCGTGCCGCCGCAAGGCGCCTCAACGGGGATCTCCATCTTCATCGACTCGAGGATCAGGATGACGTCTTCATCCTGCACCGCGTCCCCAACGGCCTTCTCGATCTTCCAAACATTTCCGGCAATCTGCGCTTCCACCTCGGTCGGCATCGCTCGCTGTCTCTCCCGTGACGATGAATGGGCGCCATGGTGCACGCGGACGCAGGTCGCGGCAAGCGGCGCTACCCTGCCCGATCCAATGCTCGAAACCCTGAGTCAAGGCTTTGCGGCTGCCCGGGACCGTCTGACCGGGATCCGTCAACTCAACGACGAAAGCGTCGATGAGGCGCTGCGCGACGTCCGCATGTCGCTGCTCGAGGCCGACGTCGACCTGGAGGTCGTGAAGGGCTTCCTCGCGGGCGTCAAGGAACGTGTGCTCGGCGAGAAGGTGGCGACCCGGGTGCGCGACGCCTCCGGACGCCTGGTCAAGGTGACCCCGGGCCAGCACTTCGTGAAGGCCTGCGAGGAACAGCTGACCGAGCTGATGGGACCGGTGGAGCCCGAGCTGACCCGCGGCAAGGACGGAGTCACTTCCGTGTTGCTGCTGGGCCTGCAGGGTGTCGGCAAGACGACCCAGGCCGCGAAGCTCGCCCTCCACCTGAAGGAGAAGCAACGCAGACCGCTCCTGGTGGCCGCCGACGTCTACCGCCCGGCCGCGGTACTCCAGCTCCAACAGCTCGGCGAGCGCATCGGCGTGCCCGTTCACGCCGGGGCCGAGGGCGACACCCCGCCCGCCATCTGCGCCGCCGCAGCCGAGCGCGCGCGGCGCGAGGGCCACGACGCGATCATCTACGACACGGCCGGACGCCTCGCCATCGACGACGAGCTGATGGCCGAGCTCGAGCAGATCGAGGCGGCGGTGGCCCCGTCGAATCGACTGCTGGTGTGCGACGCCCTGATGGGCCGCGACGCCGTCAACGTGGCCAAGGCCTTCGCCGAGCGCCTCGAGCTCGACGGCCTGATGCTCACCAAGCTCGACGGCGACGCGCGAGGCGGCGCAGCCCTGGCGGTGAAGGAAGTCACCGGCGTCCCGATCAAGTTCATCGGCACCGGCGAAGCCCTCGACCGCCTGGAACCCTTCCGGCCCGAGGGCCTGGCCTCGCGCATCCTCGGCATGGGCGACGTGGTCGGGCTGGTGCGCGACTTCGAGCGCGTGGCGGACGAGAAGGAAGCCGAGGAGGACGCGGAGCGGTTGCTGAAGGGCCAGTTCGGCCTCGACGACCTGCTCAAACAGCTGCGCATGATCCAGAAGATGGGGCCCCTGCGGGAGGTCTTCGCCAAGCTGCCCGGCATGGGCGGACTCGCGGACCAGATCGAGGAGACCCAGCTGCAGAAGGTCGAATCGCTGATCCACTCCATGACGCCGGCGGAGCGCAAGCAGCCGGACCTGATCGACAAGAGCCGCGCCAAGCGCATCGCGCGGGGCAGTGGCCGGCGCTCGTCGGACGTGAAGGATCTGGTCGGGCGCTTCGGGCAGATGCGCGAAATGATGGCGTCCATCGGCTCCGGGGGCATGCTCTCGAAGATCCCCGGCATGAACCAGCTGGCAGGCGCTGGCGGCATGGATCCGATGGCGCTGCTGGGCGGAGGCGGGGCGGGCTCCGGCAGCACGGGGCCCGGCGCCAGGGCCCAGGAGCGCCGCCGTTCCAAGCAGAAGGGCAAGCGCAAGCAGGCGCGCAAGGCACGACGCAAGAACCGCAAACGCTGAGCACGGGCGCGTCGCCGCCCCCCCCGGGGGCGGAAACCAACCGCCCTGGTTCGGCGTCAGGTTTCCGGGAGAACTTGCCGATTCGTGGAACATCCATGCCCAGGCTCGCCATTGCTCTGCTGTTGTGGCTCTGCACGGCACCGCTGACCCCAGCGGCGGCGACGAGCGATCTGCCCCTGCCCTCCGGGCTCGAGCCGAATGTCGAGTTCTGGATGCGGATCTACACCGAGGTCGACAGCTCGGACGGTCTGCTCCACGACGCCGGCCATCTCGGCGTCGTGTACGAAGTGACGACGCTCCCAGAGCGCGCATCGAGGCGCGCGCGAGAACGGCGGGTCGACGCGCGCAAGAGTCACTACCGGGCCATCCTCCGCAGGCTCGCGACGGGCAAGCGCTCGGGACTCTCCGCCGACGAGACGCGTGTGCTGGCCCTGTGGCCGAAGGGCGTGTCGAACGCGACGCTGAAGCGGGCATCGAGTCAGCTGCGCTTTCAGCGCGGCCAGGCCGACCCGTTTCGCGATGGCCTCGTCCGCTCGGGCTTCTGGAGCGGCAAGATCGCCGACGTGCTCGAGGAGTACGGTGTGCCCGCCGCGCTCGTGGCGCTGCCGCACGTCGAGTCGTCGTACAACCCGCGCGCCTACTCGCGCGTGGGTGCCGCGGGGATCTGGCAATTCATGCGCTCCACGGGGCGCCTCTACCTGCGCGTCGACCACGTGGTCGACGAACGCATGAACCCGCAGCTGGCGACGATCGCCGCGGCCAAGCTGCTGCGCGACAACTACGCGCGTCTAGAATCGTGGCCCCTGGCCATCACGGCCTACAACCACGGCGTGGCGGGCATGGCGCGGGCGGTGCGCAAGACCGGCACCCGCGATCTGGGAGTGATCGCGCGCGAGTACAGGGGCCGCACCTTCGGCTTCGCGTCGCGCAACTTCTACACCGAGTTCCTGGCGGCGTGGCGAATCCACCAAAATCCGACGCGCTACTTCGGCAGGCTCCAGCCGGCGGCGCCGCTCGCCTACGACATCCTCGAAACCGACGCCTACTACTCGGTGGCCAGCCTCACCCAAGCGCTCGACGTGGACGAGGAGACACTGCACGACCACAACCTGGCATTGCTGCCCGCCGTGTGGAACGGGGCCAAGCTCGTGCCGAAGGGCTACAAGCTGCAGATTCCGCGGCACGCACTCGAGCAACCCGTAAGCTCGATTCTGGCGCAGATTCCCGACTCCGAGCGGCTCGCGCGCCAGAAGCGCGACCGCTTTCACAAGGTGCGGCGCGGCGACACGATCTCGATCATCGCACGGCGTTACCACACGACCCAGAGCGAGCTCGTCCACCTGAACAACCTGCGCAGCCGACACCGCATCCGCGTAGGCCAGGTTCTGCGTCTGCCGAGCGACGGAACGACCACCATCGAGGTGGCGCGGGCCGAGCCGCCGAGCGACGGCGTGTATCACGTGCGCCGGGGCGACAACCTGTCGATCATCTCGGCGCGCTTCGGAGTGAGCCAGGGCGACCTGGTGCGCTGGAACAGCATGCGCAACAAGAACCGGCTCGCCATCGGTCAGCGCCTGCGCGTGGCGCCGAAGCAGATCCAGGTGGCGAGTGCACCGCCGGCGGCGGAGCCTGCGGAAGCCGTCAGAGTGGCCAGCGTGGCACCGGTCCCGGCCCCACGGCCCGCGCGCACAGCGCAGCCTTCACCGGAGCCGGAGCCAGAGCCCATCGCGAACGGCGAGCCCGCGGACGCGGGTCTGCCGGAGCAGGCGCGCGTGGTCGCCATCACCGCGCCCAGCGAGGAGGCGGTGCCGGATCCGTCGGACTACGCCGTGAGCTCGAGCCAACGGGTCACCGTCCAGGCGGAAGAGACGCTCGGCCACTACGCGGAATGGCTGGAGGTGCGCGCGTCCCGCCTGCGCCAGCTCAATCGCATGAGCCAGCGCACGCCGTTGGTGATCGGCCAGCGCAAGAAGCTCGACTTCAGTCGCGTGACGCCAGAGGTCTTCGAGCAGCGCAGGCTCGAGTACCACCGCACGCTTCAGGAAGAGTTCTTCGCCGCGTGGGTGGTGACGCACACCACCGACCACGTGATCCGCCGCGGCGACTCCGTCTGGTACCTGAGCCACAAGAAGTTCGAGGTTCCGATCTGGCTGCTGCGCCAGTACAACCCCGACATCGACTTCGGCGCCCTGCCCTCGGGCGCGGCGCTCATCGTGCCGGTCATCGAGCCGCGCAGCGAGGTCGAAGGCCGCACCGGAACACCGGCTTCGGCCGGTTAGCAGGTTGCTGAGATAGGTCGGCGAGCGGTGCCAGGGCCGGGTGCGAAGGCGGTGTCGTGCTCATGCGCCGGCGCCCCTCGTTCCTTCATTGACGATGCGCTGCGCCTGCGCTGGGGCACCTCTGCTTCCGCGCGCCACCGCCTTCGCACCCGGCACGTTCCTCCGTGGCGTCCGGCAACACTTTCACCCAGCCAGTGCGAGCCGCGGATCCTCACGAGGTTGTAGGCCGCCGCCGTGCAAGTGAAGACCCACCCGACGTGCGGTGCTCACCCGATACCGCAGACGCTGACGACGCCGCTCAGCCCCCGGACAACCACTTCGTCGCGAGCTGGCCGAGCGGCGTCTCCATCACCCAGACGAGCTTCTGGGCGGTGCGCAGCTGCGGCGCGAGGATCTGGAGACCGATCAGCCAGAGCGCCCAGGGGCGGAAACGTCCGTCATCGTGCTGAAAGCAGTCGTCGAGTGCCACGACCATCAGCAGGAAGCCCAGCGTGAAGAGCCGCGAGCTGTCGTAGGCGACGAGCAGCTGGGACCACGTCACCAGCAGCAGCAGCGCCATCGAGAGCGGTCCGACGCGCTCGCCGCGCCGCCACATCGCCGCCGCCGCCGCCGCCGGAATCAGCCACAGCACGCCGAAGACGCTGTAGAGACCGATCCACTGGCGCCCGGCCGTCATCCGCAGGTAGTGGAGCGGATCGCTCCGCAGCGGCTCGAGATAGAAGGCGAGGGTGAGGCTCACCTGTCCGTGGGAGGCGACCCAGGCACGGAAGAGGAACAGCAGCGCCAGCGCCGCGCCGTAGCCGGCGAGCTGCTCCAGCACGGCTCGCCCCCGGTTGCGCGACTCCGCGAGATCGATGAACGCGAACCACGGGATCAGGAACGCGATCGACTCGCGATTCAGCAGGCCGAGGAAGAAGACGACGTAGAACGCCACGCGGCGTTCGCGCAGGCACCACATGCCGAAGACGGCGAGATAGGTGGCGGGATCGCAGTACCAGGGCGAGAAGATCGTCGAGAGCGTGACGAGCGAGAACGCGAGCGTCGCCGACGCGACCAGCGCGTCTCCGGGACGCGGCGCCCGGGCGCGAAACACGAGGAAGACGACGACGAGCAGCAGCCAGGCGAGCGCCAGGTTCGTCCACATCAGATCGTGGCCGCGCAGCCCAACCGACCAGCTCAGCAGCGGCGTCAGGATCCGGAAGCCCACCGGGCTCCTCGTGAACGCGAACGGATCCTCGGAGAGCGCCGCGTAGGCACTGCCGAGCACCGCGGGCTTCGACTCCATGCGCACGCACAGCGCGGCGACGGCCATCAGCATGGCGCCGTTCGCCAGCGCGAAGAGACGGCGACCGATGCGCTCCTCGCCCCGGGCGACCCACCGGTCGAGGCGCTCGTAGAACTCCAATCCGTGGCCTCCGATGCCCGCGCGGACCGCTACACGATACCCGGTGGGGCCCGGAGCGACAGCGCGGGGTTCCGTCCGCGGCGGGCCTGCGCCATGCTACGCGTGGCATGCATCACCTCGCGTCGCAGACAGGAAAAACAGGCTGCATTTCGGCAATGACCGATTAGTACGTTTCCGACAAATGGGCCCCGAGAGGGGGGGGCGATTTCAACGGGTCGGCTGTGCTGGCGGCCGGGGGGCGGCGGGCTCGTTGGCGTGGGTGCCCGGGAGCGCTGGGCGGCGGGTGCAGGAGTGGCGCATGGGGTCGAGATCGGGACGGATTCCTTGGGGCCGTCAGGCGTCTTGCCGCGAGCCGGTGCTAGGCCGTGTCGTCGCCGTCGGGTGGCGTCTGGTCGAACGTCCACCCAGGGTCGCCGTTCCAGGGGTAGAGGTCGTGGCCGAGCCCGTGGGGCGCGGGTCAGAGGCACCCCGGTGCAGGCGCTTCGCATCTCCGGTGGGGGACGAGGGGCGCCGGCGCATGAGCACGACACCGCCTGCGCACCCGGCCCCGGCACCGCCCGTCGAGTCATTGCAGCCTGCCAGCTCTCAGCGCGAGGCTCGGGCTACACCTGGAAGAGCGTTTCGTCGGGGAGGCGGATGGCGGTGAGTCGGCCTCCGTAGACGGCGCCGGTGTCGATGCCGATGCTGAAGGGCTCGTTCCAGCGCACCTCGAAGTCGGCACTCGGCGTGTGTCCGTAGACGATGGTGACGCCGAGGCGATGTGGCAGATCGAGGCCCGAGCGATCCCAGAGCAGATCTTCCGGGTGCGCCTTGCGCAAGGCGTGCTCGAGATCAGCATCGTTCAGCAACGCCCGCCCGAGCCCGGCGTGAACGAAGAGATAGTCGCCTTCCCGATGCGACAGCACGAGGTTGCGGAAGAAAGTCTCGTGCTCGGCCGGCAGGCGGAATTTGTGCCGGGATAGATCGTCGAGGTCGAAATAGCCGTAGCTGGCGAGCGTGCGGTCGCCACCGTTCATCAGAAATGCGTCACCGGCAAAGTACTCCGGCTTCTCCCACCCTAGAAAATCGAGAAACATCGACTCGTGGTTCCCCAGCAGGAAGACGCACTCGCGCTCGCTAGAGAACGCCACCAGCCGTTCGACGACCGCCCTGGCATCCGGTCCACGATCGACGTAGTCGCCGACGAAGACGAAGCGGTCGCCCTCAGCATGCGGCAACTCGGCGAGCAACTCCTCGAGAAGCTCGATCTCTCCGTGAATATCGCCGACCGCGTAGAGCATCACGTCTCCGCTCCGTTCATCGGCCTCGCGGGGATCGCGCTTGATCAGGCGGCGTGGTCGTGCCCACCTCGCAGGGCCAGCTGACCGCAGGCCGCTTGGATGTCCGGTCCGCGACTGCGCCGCAACGTCACGCGCAGTCCGCTGGCCGCCACCGCGCGCAGGAAGCCGTCGATGCGTGCGGGCGACGGCGCGCGGTACTCGGAGTCGTCATGGGCGTTCATCGGGATCAGATTCACCTTTGCTGGAATGCCGTGCAGCAGCGGCGCCAACCGGCGCGCATCTTCGAGGGAGTCGTTGAGGCCGTCGATCAGCGTGTACTCGAAGAACACCGGCCGGCGCTTGTTGACCCCCTCCAGCCTACGCAGCTCTCCCAGCAACACATCGAGCGGAAACTGGCGATTGATGGGCACGAGCACATCGCGCACCTCATCCGTGGTCGCGTGCAGCGACACCGCCAGATGAATCGGCGCGACGCTGAGTAGCTCCTCGATCTGTGGCACCACCCCCACCGTCGACACGGTGACCCTGCGAGGAGCCAGCCCGAAGGCCTTCGGGTGCACCAGCAGCCGGATCGCCTCCGTCAGATTCGCGAGGTTGAGGAGTGGCTCACCCATGCCCATGAAGACGAGATTCGTGATCTCCGCCGCCCCGCCCAGCACTTCGCGCATGCGACACACCTGGTCGACGATCTCGCCAGCCGTCAGGTTGCGCGTGAAGCCCAGCGCACCGGTAGCGCAGAAGCTGCACGCCAGCGGACAGCCCACCTGGGTCGACACGCAGAGCGTGTTGCGAGCCTCCTCGGGGATCAGCACCGACTCGAGCCGGGCGCCGTCGCGCGTGCGCAGCGCAGCCTTGAGGGTGCCGTCGAGGGAACGCTGCACGGCGTCGATCTCGAGCGCGCGCAGGCTCCACTGCTCGGCAAGCTGCACCCGCAGCTCCCGCGAGAGATCCGTCATCTCATCGAAGCTCTCCACGCCGCGGGCGTAGAGCCAGCCGGCCACCTGCTCGGCACGCCAGCGCTCGATGCCACTCGCCTGGAACCGCTCGCGCAGCGAGTCGATCGAGTGATCCTTCAGACAGGGCAAGCTCACGAGGCACACCCGGTGTAGGTGAAAAAGTGCAGATTGCGGCCTTCTGCGCGCCACTCGAGTTCGTACCCGGTGTGCGGACGCCCCACCACGTCGGAGCTCCAGGCAGCGTCCCGCACATTCGCGAGCAGCGGCTCGGCCGCCAGCACGCCATCGATCCACTCGGCGTAGTCGACGTGGTCGGTAGCGACCTGGAGCATGCCACGGGGCTCGATCACCCGCGCCAACGCCCCGACGAACGCGGGCTGCAGCAGGCGGCGCGGATGGTGGCGCTTCTTCGGCCACGGATCGGGGAAGTTCACCCAGAAGGTGTGCACGGACGCCGCGGGCAGCGCGCGCAGCACCACGTCCTGGGCGCGCGCCTCGCAGAGCCGCACATTGCGCAGCGGCGTGCGCGCCAGGCGCCGCGCCATCTTCAGCACGCGTTTGTGCGAGATCTCGACACCGAGGAAGTCGACGCCCTCGGACTTTTCGGCCAGCGCCATCAGAAACTCTCCGCGACCGAAGCCGAGATCCACCACCAGCGGGCGCCGTTCGAGCGCCGCGCCGAAAATTCCGCGGCCGAGAGATTCGAGGGTTTCGAGATCGACCCGCCAATCCGGTCCCGGGATGTCGGTCTTGAGCCTGCGCGCCATCGCCTACCAGAGGGTCCCACCCGCCCGCCAGCCGGACAGCGGGAGCCAGCTCGCAACCGAGGGCAGTCGGGGATGAAGTTCGAGAAGATAGCGCTCCCGCTCGCCGAGTCCGGCGCGACGGCGCGCCTCCGCCAGCGCCTCGAGGGGCCCGCCCAATTCGTCGACGAGCCCGAGAGCCCGGGCCTGGCGGCCGCTCCAGACGCGTCCGCTGGCGAGCCCAGCCACCTCTTCCGCCGACAGCCCCCGGCCCTGCGCCACGCGATCCGCGAAGGTGCCGTGCATGGCACGCAGCAGCGCGCGGTACGCCGCGCGCTCATCCGGCGTGAAGCCGCGCCCGGCCGACAACATGCCGGCCCGCGCGCCGCGCTCCACGCCGTCGCGGGTGACGCCGATCTTCTCGAAGAGCCCACTGAGGTCCGGCTTGCCGCCAATCACGCCGATCGAGCCGGTGAGCGTGCTGCTCTCGGCAAAGACCGCGTCTGCGGCCGCCGCCATGAAGTAGCCGCCCGAGGCGGCAACGTCACCCATCGAGACGACCAGCGGCTTGTCTTCGCGCAGCAGCGTCGCGCTGCGCCAGAGCAGATCCGACGCGACCGCATCACCGCCCGGACTGTCGATGCGCAGCACCACGGCCCCCACCGCAGCGTCCCGCCGCAGAGCGTCGAGCACCCGGCGGAAGCTGTCGGCCGCGATGCCGCGGGGGCCGCGGCCGCGACGAATCGCCCCCCGCGCCACCACGTAGGCCACGTGCGTCAGATCGCCCAGCAGCGGCCGCCAGCCGACGTCGTTGGCGCACAAGGCAAGATAGCCGGCAGCATCGAGCAGCCGCGGCCGCCCGTCTTGGGGGGACACGGCGGTGCTCGGCGCGAGCTCGACCAGCTCGTCCTCGACCTCGTCGGGATACCGCAGGGCGTCGACCAGCCCCGCCTCCAACGCCGCCGGCGCTGCGTAGGGCCCGCCGTCCACGCGCTCTGAAGCCGCAGCGCGATCAAGCCCGCGGCCTTCCGCGATGGCAGTCAACAGCTCCGCGTAGAGTCCCTCGACCAGCGCGTCGAGCTGCTCCCGGTGCTCCGGCGACAGCCCGGTGCGCGTGAAACGCTCACCGGCGCTCTTGTAGGCGCCGACGCTGACCACCTCGGGCCGCGCACCCACGCGATCCAGCAGCAGCTTCAAGTGCAGGCTCTCGAGCCGGATGCCCACCAGCAGCACGCTGCCCGACTCCGGCACGACCACGCGCGTGGCGCCACTGGCCGCGACGTACGACTCGGCCTCGAAGCCCTCGGACCAGGCCACCACCGGCTTGCCGGATTCGCGCAGCCGCACGACCGAGCGGCGCAGACTGAGTGCGCGGCTCATGCCGCCCACCGGCCCGGTGAAGCGCAGCACGACACCTGCCACCCTGGGATCGCGAGCGGCAGCATCGAGCACCTTCAACACGTCGAGCAGCGTCAGGCGCGGGGAGCGCGAGAGCGCCAGCTGCGGGGTGCGGAACTCCTCCACCGGCGAGCCGAGGCGCAGCACGAGCCACACACCTCCATCGCTCGGCAACGTCAGCCGCGCCGCAGCCAAGCGGGCGAGCCGTATCGAATTCGCGCCCAGCCGACGTACCGCGCCCCATCCGTTCACGTCTCGCACCCCTCGATTCTGGCGTTCGCGCCGCGCTTCACCGACGACGCAGACGATACCGCCCGGTGACGAGATCGATGCGGCGCTGGATGATCTCGAAACGCCCGCCGTCGTTCTCGCGCAGGCCTCCGACAGAATCGAGCATCGCGATCTCGGCGCGGGTCGCGACGATGCGATCAGCGGTGGCCGGATGACTCGACAGGAACGTCGGACCGCCCCGCGGCTCCTCGTGCCGGAGCAGCTCGAAGAACGTGAGCAGCCCATTCGGGTCCCAGCCGGCCCCCGCCATCACTCGCACCGCAAAGACGTCCGACTCGCGTTCCGCCTCGCGTCCAAAGCTGTTGAGCAAGCCTATCGCGGCGAGACCTGTACCCAGGGCGGCGGCGTCGCCGGCCATGCCACCACCGAGGATGCTGGCACCCAGCGTCAAGACGTCTGCGCCGATCTGCGTGTTGCGGGAGCGGTTGTAGTTCTCCGCGATGTGGCGCTCCGCCACGTGTCCCACCTCGTGCGCGATCACACCCGCCAGCTCGCTGGCATTGCGCGCCTTCTGGATCGTCTCCGTGTGCACGTAGATGTGACCGGCCGGGCCAGCGAAGGCGTTGATTTCATCGTCGTAGACGACGTAGAAGCGATAGGTGAACGGCTGCGGCCCGGCCTGCGCCACCAGCTCCTCACCCATCTCGCGCACGTAGTCGACGATGACGCGGTCGTAGACGAATGCCAACTCGTTGCGCATCTGTCGCTCGAACTGGAGACCGAGCTCCCTCTCCTGGGAGACATTGATGGGCGCACAGGCGGTGAGCAGCAGCACCGCGACCACAGCGCTGGCCCAACCGCGGCTAGGCGCCAGACCCGTCGCCATCGAGCTTCTTGCGTTTGCGCAGGGACTCCAATACGTGGCGGATCACGAAGATCACCGACCGGTCGAGAGAGGCGTTGTCGATGATGGGCACGTCATGGCGATCCGCGAGCTCGAGCAGGTGGTCCTGAACGCGCAAGATCGAATCGAGATGTTCGACGTAGCGATGCGGCGGGCGGTCCCGCGCCTGCTTGCCGCGCGCCTGGAAGCGCGCGGCAAACGCCTTCTCGTCCAGCGTGGCCATGACCAGGAAGATGACGTCGGCAGACTCGGCGTATGCGTCGAGATCGATGAGACCGGGCACGATCGACACGCCGTCGAGCACGAGACTCGTATTCTCTGCGACGGCCCGGTCCAGCGAGCCGCGCACGCCCACGGATACGGTGCCTGCCTGCGCGCGGAATGCGTCGATCACGTCTGCTTCTTCCGGCTTTTCGACCCCGAGAACCTTCCATGCGTCGAACGACGAGGCGTGCAAGGCGGGCACGAGTTCCCGGGACAGCATGATGCGCATGATCTGCCGAATCGAGTCCGTCGAGAGCACGCGTCCGATTCCGAGTCGATGCGCCACCTCCAGCGCCACGGAGGTCTTGCCGACACCCGCGGCCCCGCCGAGCAACAGCAGAAGCGGCCGATCGGATTCCTGTTGCTCGCGCCAGATCAGGTAACGCTCGGCAGCCTGGACGCCCACGTGGTCTTCCAATGCGGCGTGGGATGCGCGGCGCAGTCCGTCTCGATCGATCTCGCGATCGCCCCGGGCGAGAATGGAGCGCTCGATCTCGCGCGCGACCTCGTAGGCCTCGGTCGGCTCCAGAGCGGCGGCCAGCAGCGATTGGGCGAGCACGCCCTTCGAGAACGGACGGGAACCGTCCGGACTCGTGACCGTGATGTCGGGCGGCAAGGCGATGTTCGGCTCGTCGGCGAAGGGCGCGTCCCCGAGCAGCTCCCGCAGGTGATCGGCGAGCCGGCTCTTCTCCACCACCGCCTGGCCGCGCAGTCGAGCCCGAACCTGGCTGGCAGCGCGAAAAGCGTCATCGAAGGGGACGCCACGCGCGGTGAGCGAGTGGATCATGATCCCGCGCATGAAGGGGCGGCGTCCCCCGGCATCGTCTTCGACCCACAGACGACCCGGACGGTCTCTGGCGGCCTGCTGTCCCAACACGCCTCGCGAACCCATGAACGAGCAACCTAACCCAACCCCCCCGGGGGTGCGAGCCGAGTCGTACGACCCAAACGCCACAATTCAGTAGCGATCTGGGTTGACTCGGTACCCCCTCGTCCTACGCTCAGCCCGCGAGAGCCCGGTGGGGGTGGGGCCATGGCAGCCACGGCTGCGCAGCGTTTCCAGACACGAGACGTCGTCGAACTGTTGGGAATCTCCCGGCGGCAGCTCCAGTACTGGGCCCAGACCGACCTCATCAGACCCAGCGCTCGGACCCCGGGGGGCCACGGCCGCTACACATTCGAGGATCTGGTCGCCCTGAAGGCTGCGAAACGCTTGATCGACGCGGGCGTCTCGGTCCAGGGCATCCGACGCTCGATTGCGGCGCTGCGCAGGATTCTGCCGACCGTGCAGCACCCGCTGGCAGAACTCGTCCTGGTGGCCACGGGCGACGTCGTGTTGGTGTTCCGTGACGGCGCGGCGTTGGACGCCGCATCGGGACAGGAGTGGATTTTCGCAGTCGCGCAGTTCGAACGTGAAGTCGAGGACTGGCATCGCTCGGTCGCGTCGCTGCGCGGCGCGCGTGGTCCGCGCCGGGTCGAGCAACCGCAGGTGCGCCGAAGGTCGGCCTGACATTCGCTGCACGGCCCGCGAGTCGCTGGATGCGAAGAAGCGGATGCCTGCAAGAGCCCGCGCGAGCGGGGGGCGGGAGCGCGTTGCGCTTCCGGGGTGAGGGGTGCTCATGCGCGTGATCGCGATCGTCAACCAGAAGGGTGGCTGCGGAAAGACCACAACCACCATCAACCTGGCGGGATGCCTCGCCGCGGACGGTCACCAGGTGCTGGTGATCGACCTGGATCCCCAGGCGCACTCCACCCTGGGCCTGGGCATCGACCCGGAGAACGTCGACGAGAACCTCTACGACGTCCTGGCCGAGCCCGGCGGGGACCAGCGGTTGAACGACATCCTGGTCGACGTGGAGGAGAACCTCGACCTGGCGCCCGCCGGCATCGTGCTTTCGGCGCTCGAGCAGCGATTGGCCTCGGAACCCATCGAGACCCGCGCCGAACGGTTGCGAGCAGCGCTGGCGCCGCTCGACGGCACCTACGACTACGTGCTGCTCGATTGCCCACCGAGCGTGGGCCTGCTCACCTTCAACGCCCTGCGCGCGGCGTCGGAGGTGATCGTTCCGCTCGAGACGAGCCAGTTCGCGATCCATGGCGTCGAAAAGTTGCTCGAGACCATCGGCCTGCTGGTGGAGCGCATCGGCCACGACCTGACAGTGCGCGTGCTGCCCACCCTTTACGACGGTCGTACACGCTACGCACGGGAGACTCTCGGCAAGATTCGCGAGCGCTTCAAGGACATGTGCTTCGACACGGTGATCCGCTCGAACGTGAAGCTGCGAGAGGCCGCGGCCCGCGGCGTGCCCATCGTGCGCTACGCGCGGTCCGCCAATGGTGCCATCGACCACAGCGCGCTGGCGGTCGAGCTCGAGGCGCTGGGACTTCTCGCCGGCGACGAATTGCCGAATCTCGACGAGGCGCCCCGGGAGGTGGTGGTGCGCTTCCGAGACCAGCAAGCGAGTGACGTGCGGATCGCCGGCGACTTCAACGGCTGGGTCCCCGACAAGGGCGTGCGCTCGCTGATCGAGTCCGAGGGCGGGACCCGGGTGTGGACCAAGATCCTGCAGCTGCCACCCGGCCGGTACGAATACCGCTACGTTGTCGACGGCGAGTGGCGCGAGGATCCGGACAGCTCCGAGACATTGCCCACCGGCCTTGCCCGATCGGTGCTGGTCGTGAGATAGGAGAAGGCCCTCTGCCTCGAGATCTGCGGGACGTCGCCGACTACTTCCTCCCGCGCGGCGGCACCAGCCGCGCGGCGCGCGACGAGATAGCTGTGTCCACGCCTCACCTGGGCGCGCGCGACCGGCGTCTCGCGCATGCGGCCGCGCTGCCGCTCCTGGCCGTGCCCGTCGGAACGCGCGACGTGGTGCGCGCCGCCTTCGCCTGGAATCTGGTCGTCGAGATCGCGCGCCTCGGCGCCAGTGCCACCCTGCTGGCGCCCCGCAGCGGAGAATCCTCTGCGCTGTGGCCCGCAGACGGCCCCGGCCCGGTGGGCAGCAGCGTCGCTCTGGTGCGTGCCGAGAACCTGAAAGAGCTCCACCGCGCGGCACTCGACATCGCCGTGACGCGTGCGGCGGACGTGCCCGACGGCGGGATCGTCGTGGTCTGCGTGCCGCCGCAATGGCTGCGCCCTGCCGACGGCGGACGCGAGCTGTTGCGCTGGGTGCTGCTGTTCAGCTCCACCGACCGGCGCGACCTGCTCGAGAGCTATTCGCTGGCGAAGCAGGTGCTGGCACCGGACGATCGCGCGCGCGTCGGGATTGCCATTCACGGAGCGCGCAGCATCGACGAGGCGCGGCACGCCTTCGACCACCTGGCCGACGTCGCGCAACGCCACCTGGACCGGCCCCTCGACAGCTACGGGCTTCTCGTCGACGACCTGCACGTCTACCGCGCTATCGTGTCCCGCAGACCCATCGGCATCGAGCACCCACAATCGCCTGCGGCACGCGCATTGCGCGACGTGGCGCAGATGGTTCTCGAGGATGCCAGGACTCCGGCCGTTGCCTGACCTCAGCTTCACTGCACCGCCGCCCCGCCCCCAGCTGCTACGCGAAATGCGCCTTGCGCTGCAGGCGGCGCAGCCCCGGCTGCGCATCGTGGCACAGGAGATGCTCGGCGCGCAGACGCCCATCGACTTCGTGGGGATCGAAACGGACGGGCGGCTGGTGCTGGTGGTCATCGCGCAAGACGACCAGGATCTCGAGCTGCTGGCCCGCGGGCTGGCCCAGCGCGCGTGGGTGGAGCCTCGGGTCGCCGACTGGCTCCAGCTGGCTCCGGAACTCGGCGTGCGCAGGCAGGCCGGGATCCGCCTGCTGCTGCTGGCGCCGCGTTTTTGCACCGAGACCGAGGCCGCCGCCCAGGCACTGGGTGCCGAGGCCCCCGAGCTCTGGGGCTACCGCTGCCTGAACGACGGCAGCGGCGTCGCCGTGTTGATCGAGCCGCCGGCCACGGCGCCGCGGCCGGCCCCTCTGGCCGTTGCGGCAGCGCCCGAGGGGAGGCCGGCCGCGGGCCGGCAATCCAGCTTCCGCACCGGCCTGAGCGAAGCCGATCTCGGCCTCACCCCTGCCGAGCGGCGCGAGTTCGAATAGCCGCAGCGAGATTCTGCAGCTCCCACCCGCTCTAGCCCGCTCTCCGCCCGTTTCACGGCCCCACAACGAATATCCAGCGACATTCTTGGCCGCCGCTGACTTTTTTTGCGCACCCGGTGACATTTTTTGACACCGGCAAGCCACGCCAGGCCACTCATCCAATCGAGGCGGTGCTTCCCGAGGGAGGCCCCGACGCTGGCAAGTCGCAGAGGCGGAAGGGAAGGGACTGGGTAGATGGCAGCAGCAGCTTTGGGTCCCGCTGAAATGCAGGCATCCGACGAGATGGTGATCCAGCGGGTCATCGACGGGGATCGGGAGGCCTTCAACGAAATCTACGAGCGCTACTTTCCGCGCGTCATGGGCTTCGTCAGGAAGCGCATCGACAACGGGGCGGATGTCGAGGAGACCGTGCAGGAGGTCTTCATCAACATCTTCTCATCGCTGGATTCCTACCGCGTCGAGGCGCCGTTCGCGGCCTGGGTCTTCGGTGTCTCGCGGCGCACCGTGGCGAGCCGTTTCAAGCGCAAGAACCACAAGATGATCTCGCTCGAGGGCAGCGAAGAGCCCGTCGACGTGGGCGCGAACGTGCGACGTGAGCCCACGCCCCTCGAGTATTACGAGCGGAACGAGCGTGCGAAGCGTCTCGACGACGCAGCGCACCAGGATCTGACCCCCGAGCAGCAACGACTCTTCGAGCTGCACCATCTGCGCCATCGCCCGATCCAGGAAATCGCGCAGCAGCTGCACAAGAGCGAAGACGCGGTGAAGAGCCACCTCTATCGCGCGCGCAGGTTGCTGCTGGCGCGTTAGTCAGCGATTCGCCGCGCGCCCGAGCCCGGCTACAATCCCGCGCCGTGATCGACGACGCGACCTTCGCTGCGGACCCCGATGAGCCCCTCGGGCTCTGGCGGGGCAACGGCACGCCGCCGCCGCTGGCTCCGGAGCTGCGCGCTGTGGCCTTCGAGCTGACGAGCCGCGGCGATCGCGTCCCCGGGCACGTGTGGCTACCGACGCAGGGCGCGGGCCCCTTCCCCACCGTGCTGCTCCAGCACGGGCTCGCCGGCTCGAAGGACGCGGACTACATCGGCCACGCGGCGGTGCCCTGGGTGCGGGCCGGAGCGGCGGTGGTGAGCATCGACTTCCCACTCCACGGCGCGCGCGAGAGCGTCAAGCTGCAAGAGCTGGTGCTCGCCGGGCTGGGCACCGAGGGCACTCCAACGCCGGCCGCACGCGATCTCGTGAGTCGGATCGCACGCCAGGCCGTCACGGACCTCACCCGCACGGTGGACGCCATGGCGCATTTCCCGGAGCTCGACGGCGGACGCCTGGCCTTCGCGGGCCTCTCGCTCGGCGCCATCATCGGCGCCACCTGGTGCGCGCTCGACCCGCGTCCTCGCGCCGCGGCCCTGGCTCTGGCCGGCGGTGGCTTCGGCGGGCCGACCGTGGACCCGGCCCTGCGCATCGCCCGCATCGCGCCGCGGCCACTGCTCTTCGTCAACATGCGCGACGACCGCACCGTCAGCGCGGCGGCAGCGGAGACCCTCTTCGAGGCCGCCGCCGAGCCAAAGCAGATCCACTGGTTCGACGGAGACCACAAGGAGCTGTCCGGCCGCGGCTTCAAGCTGATGTGGCGCTTCCTGGCCAAGCACCTCGGGATCGCCACCAAGTAGGGCTAGACTCCCCCCTCCCCTGAATCCCCGTACTGAGAGGATCCCATGCATCGCACTCGTCTGATCGCCGTTGCAACGCTTCTTGCCAGCGTCGCCTGCTCTCCGCCGAACGGCGACGCCGGTGCCGATGCTGCGGCTGGCGCGCCGGCCACGGACACCTCGGAGATCGCCGCCGAGGTGAATGGCGTCGCCATCACCACCGATGAGCTCGACACGTGGATCAAGGAAGACTTCTTCCGCAGCGAGGCGTCGAACCCGAACTCTCTCTACCAGCTGCGCGACACCGCGCTGCGTCGCCTGGTCGCCGAGCGCAGCCTCGACGCCGCGGCATCCCAGGCCGGGGTCAGCCCCGAGCGCCTGATTGCAGACAAGGTCGCGAGTCTCGGAGCGGTCACCGACGCGGAAACCCTCGAATTCTTCGAGGCGAACAAGAGCCGCGTCGGCAGCGGAGAATTCGAGGGTCTCGAAGAGCAGATTCGCGAGTTCCTCACCACCCAGCGCGAAGCCCAGGCTCGTAGCGAAATCGAGAAAGAGGCCAACGTGGTCGTGCATCTCGAGCCTCCGCGAATCACGGTGGCAGCGGATGGACCGACCCGGGGCCCCGCCGATGCGCCGATCACGATCGTCGAGTTCAGCGACTTCCAATGCCCCTACTGCCGACGCGTGATTCCGACCCTCCAGCAGATCGAGGAGCGCTACCCGGAGCAGATTCGAATCGTCTTCCGGAACTTTCCGCTCGCCAATCACTCCCGCGCGAAACCCGCTGCCGAGGCGGCACTGTGCGCCCACGAGCAGGACCAGTTCTGGGCATACCACGACAAGCTCTTCGAGAATTCCCGCGCGCTCAGCGGCGACGACTTCAAGCGTTACGCCGGCGACCTCGATCTGGACGTGGCGGCCTTCGAGGCCTGCCTCGACGAATCGCGCTTCACAGCCCAGGTCGAAACGGACCTCCGCGACGCTCGCGACGCCGGCGTCACCGGTACGCCGGCATTCTTCGTGAACGGGGTCATGCTGTCGGGAGCAAAGCCCGCATCGGACTTCTTCCGCACCATCGACGCCGAGCTCGAGCGGCTGAAGGAAGGGGCCTAAGAGCCTGACCCGAGACCGACGCCGGCTTCGATGCGGGCCAGCAGCGCATCGCGCCTCTCGGCCATGGCCGCCGCGTCGGCCGCTTCGAGGTTGAGCCGCAGCACCGGCTCGGTGTTCGACGGCCGCAGGTTGAACCACCACTGCGGGTAGCGCACCAACAATCCGTCGAGGTGCGAGATTTCCGGCGCGTCGGCGTGCTCGGCCTCGATGGCCGCGAGCAGGCCCCCCACATCGTCGACCCGACGGTTGATCTCACCGCTGGCGGAGTAGCGCCGCAGTGGGTCGATCAGTTCTGAGAGCGGACGGCCGGCCTCGGCCAACACGTCGAGGAGCGCCACGAACGCGGCGATGCCATCGTCCGCCACCAGCGTCGGCGTAAAGCGGAAATAGAAGTGGCCGGAGAGCTCGCCGGCAAAGGCGGCGTCCTCTTCGCGCATCTGCGCCTTCACGAAGGAATGGCCCACGCGACACATGCGCGCAGTGCCGCCGGCGGCCTCGATCTCCTCTGCCACGACGCGACTCGAGCGCAGGTCGTAGAGCACGGTGGCGCCGGGCTGCCGGGCCAGCAGCCTGCGCGCCAGCAGGCAGGTCACCAGGTCCGAGGTGATCGGCCGGCCGCGATCGTCGACAAAGACGGCGCGATCGGCGTCGCCATCGAACGCGACGCCGAAATCGGCGCCGACGCGCTTCACGGCCGCAGCCACGTCCTCGAGGTTCTCGACCTTGAGCGGGTCGGCTTCGTGGTTCGGGAAGCTGCCGTCGGGTTCGAAATAGAGTCGCTCGACCTCGAGGTCGAGGCGCTCGAGCAGCGGCTCGAGACCCACCGAGGCCATGCCGTTGCCGCAGTCGATGGCGACCTTGAGCTTCGGGCTGCGGCCGCCCACGGAGAGTACGTGCTCGACGTAGCTCGCGCGCACATCCGCCTCCCGCACCACGCCACGAACGGCGGCAGGCGGCCCGTTGGCACCGGCATCGGTGAGAGCCTCGATCTCGCGCAGGCCACTGGCCTCGCCGATCGGCGTGGCATGGGCGCCACAGATCTTCATGCCGTTGTACTGCCCGGGGTTATGCGACGCCGTCAACATGATGCCGCCACCGGACGCGAGCTTCTCGACGGCGTGATACAGCATCGGCGTGCTGACGAGACCCAGATCGATGACGTCGACGCCCTCGTCACAGACGCCCTGCACCAGCGCGGCATGCAGCTCCGGCGAGTGGACACGCGCATCGCGGCCGATCGTGAGGCACGACGCCCCGATGTGGCGAGCCGTGGCGCGGCCGATACGCTGCGCCAACGTCGCATCGAGCTGATCCGGCACGATGCCACGGATATCGTAGGCCTTGAAGATCGTCACGGGCGGGCAGTGTAACCATGCCCCGCGCTACGCGCTGCGCAAAGGCCCCCCGAAGGCCGTCCCGCCGTTCACATTCGGTGGCGCGAGCTGCCCCTTCTCGGCGAGGGCGGGGCAGCCGGGAATTTGCGGTTGGACGGCGGCGAAAACGTCCACACCAGCGCCCGAAACCCACGAGAGCTGCGGGCAGGGCTGCTCGGCTTGACAGGCCCCGGGGACGGGGCACCTTCATCTGATCCCCCGCGCGGAGTCACGCCATGTTCGGAATCGGCACGACGGAGCTCGTCATCATCCTGGCCATCGTGGTGGTGCTCTTCGGCGCTCGGCGGCTCCCGGAGCTGGGCTCGGGCGTCGGGAAGGCGATCAAGAACTTCAAGTCCGGGCTCTCGGGCAAGGACGAGATCGACGTCACGCCGAAGGCAGACGAAGTCTCGGACGGCAAGCCTTCGGACTCCTAGGCGAGCAGCCCCGCGCGCTCAGCCCGAGCTCTCTGCCAACTCCGGCTCGTGTGCCGGCTCGCTCGGGGGCTCCACCGGGATGCGCACGATCTCGAAATGCGTGGCCACGGCGGGCACATCCGCCAGCACCGCATGGAGTGTCCGGCGAGGGGAGAGAGCGACCGGTTGCCAGGCGTGAGCCAGAGACTCCTGCGCCAGCGACCCGCGCAGGTCCACCGGCGACGACTCGCGCAGCTCGGCTTCGGCATGCGCTGGGGCCAGACTCGCCGCGTCCTCGACCACCACGACGCCGTTCGCGTCGAGAAGCTGGACCGCAAAGCGGTCGCCAGTCGCCCGAGACCCCGCAGCGTTCGCCGGCAGCGACGCCTCGATCACGACGATGGTTCCCGCGATGGCGTTATCGATCTGCCGCGCCTGCACGCCGACCAGACCGGCGGCGGCACTCGCCGCGGGCGTCGGCGCCACCTGAGGCCCCAGGCCGGTCACCAGCACGCTGGCGGCGAGCAGCGAGGCCGCCACCCAGCCAACGCCCGTACCGCCCCGCACGATCCATGCGGCCAAGGGCGAGGGCGCGGCCTCCACCACCGGAGGCTCCTCGTGCACGGGTGCGGACTCGAAGCTGCCCGGTGGCCCCACCTCGATCCGACCGAGTACGGCGCGGTCGGTGGGGAGGGCGCCGGGCGGCGCGGCCTCGCTTCCTTCATCGGCGAAGAAGTCCCAACCGTCCGGATTGCCGAGATCCTCGTCAGAGAGCAACGCCTGCGGGTCCTCGGCGGCAACCGGCTCGGGTGTCGCCGGGGCATCGGCCACCGGGTCTTCGAGCGGGGGCCCAGCGGCGAGATCCACAGCCTCGTACGGCTCGTCACCTATCTCTCCGAGGACGTCGATGAACTCGTCTTCGTCCACGAGATCGGATCCCAATGCGTCGACCGGCGTCGGCAGATCGGACTCGCTCGCCGGCGATTCCGGCTCGTCCACCGCGGCGACGCCCTCGTGCCGTTCTGCGGGGGCACCGGCGGGCGCATCATCGTTCTCGATCTCGAGGGACTGCGACGTGTCGCCGAGCAGCGAGGCGCCATCTTCCTCGACATCGTCGCTGCCGCCGAAGTAGGCCTCCTTGGCGGCGCTCTCCGCCTCAAAGGGCGAGCGGCAATCGAGCAGGTCGTCGACCATTTCCCGGGCCTCGGCAAGCGCCGCGTCGTGCCCCGGATCGTCATCGTGATTGAACTCCCAATCACTCTCGGCTGCCTCGCGCAGCTCACCCCGAGCGCCGACGGCGTCGCCCTTCGCGTGCTCCTCGAGCGCTTGCGAGACAGCACCCTCGACGAAATCGCCCCCGGATTCGGGCATCGGCTTGACGAAGAACGCGTGTTCACAGCGCGAGCAGCGCGCTCGCAAGCCATTCTCCGGCACCCGACTGTCGTCGAGCTGAAAACGCGTCTGGCATTTCTCGCAGGTAATGATCACTGCTCACTCCGTCCCGCGGGGACACGTGTGCTAGCGTCTCCGCGATTCATCCCGCCTGCGATCGTTTCGGAGGCGCCGGCTTCGCGCTTGAGAGTTCACCCGCCGTTCAGCTCCGACGGAACGATTGCGGCGCGACGCGAACCGGGAGCGCAAGTGGCACAGGCCATGCACCGAGATCTGCTCGACCATCGGCTCGTCATCGTCACGGGCAAGGGCGGCACGGGCAAGACCAGCGTTGCGGCCGCCATCGGACTGGCGGCCGCGAGTGCGGGCAAACGAGTGCTCGTGGCCGAGATGGCGTCGGACGAGGCGGTGATGCCGCTGCTGGAGCCCGATGGCGCGCCGGCGGGCTACCCGGGCCGCGAGGTTCTTCCGGGACTCAGCGTGATGCGGGTCGATCCGTTTGCCGCACTGTCGGAATACCTGGCGCTGCAACTCGGCGGCCGCCTCATCGTCGATCGAGTGGTGGCCAATCGAGGGTTCCGCCAGCTGATGAACGGCGCACCCGGCTGGCGCGAGCTGATCACGCTGGGAAAGGTCTGGCACATCGAGCAGATGAAGAAGGCCGACGGCAGCCCCAGATACGACCTGATCGTGGTCGACGCGCCGGCCACCGGTCACGGGGTCGCATTCCTGAACGTGCCCCGGGTGGTGGTCTCAGCCGTGCGGACCGGTCCCTTGCGGCGGCATTCCCTGGCGGTAGAAGATCTGATCGAGGACCCGGATCGCACGCTTCTGCTGCCGGTCACCCTCGCCGAGGAGCTCCCGACACGGGAAACCGTGGAGCTCGTGGCACGCGTGCGGGAAGAGGCCGGCGTGCGCGTCGACCGCGTCGTCGTGAACGGCGTGGCGCCGCCCCCCTTCCCCAGCGGGCTCGAGGATCTCGATGTCGCGCTGCGCGCGCTTCCTGCGGACGCACGCTTCGGCGCGCTGCCGCCGGCGGGCGTGCTGGCCGACTGCGCGAGCTTCCTGCGCGCACGACACGCACTCAACCGCGGCTACGTCGAGCAGGTCTCCGAGCTCACAGGCCTTCCGGTGCTGTGCCTGCCGCTGCTCGTCGACGGCGTGGAACGCCGCGAGGACCTCGTGCGCCTAGCAGACCCACTGCTCGCCGCGCCCGAGCTGCCCGCATGAAGCGCGCGGTGCCCCAGAACCTGCTCGGGCCCGGCCTGACGGTGTGCGTCGGCTGTGGCGGCGTCGGCAAGACGACCGTCGCCGCGGCGCTGGCGCTCGAGGCAGCTCGCACGGGTCGGCGCGCGCTGGTGCTGACGATCGACCCGGCGCGGCGCCTGGCCGACGCACTCGGCGTGGAGGCGCTCGACAACGAGCCGCGCGCCCTGCCGCGCGCGCGGCTCGACGCCCTGGGCGTCCCGCCGGAGGGCTGCCTCCACGCCGTCATGCTCGACATGAAGCGCACCTTCGACGACCTGGTGGAGCGCTTCGCCGAGAGCTCGGACGCGCGGGAGCGTATCCTTGGCAACCCCATCTATCAGCACATCTCGGAGACGCTTGCAGGCAGCGTCGAGTACTCCGCGATGGAGAAGGTCTACGACCTCTGGCAGAACGACGACTACGACGTGGTCATCGTCGACACGCCGCCGGCGCAACACGCCCTCGACTTTCTCGAGGCGCCGCAGCGCCTGATCGAGCTGCTCGAGAGCCGCGTGGTGCAGATGCTGATCCACCCGGCATTCGCCGCGGGACGCTTCGGCTTTCGGCTCTTCCAGCAGGGCACGCGCAGGGTGCTGCAAGCGCTCGAACGCGTCTCGGGCCTCTCTTTCCTCGAGGACGTGTCGGAGTTCCTGCTGGCCTTCGAAGGCATGTCGCCGGAGTTTCGGGCGCGCGCCAACGAGGTGCGCGGCGTGCTGTTGGGGCCCCAAGCGAGTTACGTGCTGGTCACCGGGCCGGCGCGGGCTTCGGTGCGCCAGGCTCTCGACTTTCGCGGGCGCCTGTCCGACTACGGCGTCACGCTGGCGGGCGTGATCGCAAACCGCGTGCACTCGTGGCCCGGTACCGACGAGCTTCACGAACCCCCGCCGAATCTCGACGCCAGCGCCGCGGACCTGTCCGCCCTGGCCGAGGCACTCGCCAGCACCGGCGCCCCGCAGCGAGCGGCGGAGGCGACGCTGGCCGTCGCCAGCGATTACGCTGCGGTGGTGCGCCGTGACGGAAGGGCGCTGCGAGAGCTGCGCAAGGCGGCGACCGGCGCCGGCGGCTTCTGGGCCGTCATCCCCGAGCTGCCGGAGGACGTGCACGATCTCGACGGGCTCGCACGCATGGCCGCCGCCGTCTTCGGGAACGCCACCACATGAGCGGCCACACTCCGCCCGAAACTCCGCAACAAGCATTGCGGCGCGCGCGGCGCCACGCGCGGGTGGCAGCAGCCGAGGCCGTAGCCGCACTGCACGCGCTGCTCGATGCGGCCGCCCTCTCGACTCTCGGCGAAGCGGCCGCCGCGCACGGCGCCTTGGCGCCACTGGCGCGGCTGTTCCACGACCTGACCAACGAGCTCGATCCACGCACGGACGGCGACGAGGCGCGGCTGCTGGCGGGCGTGATGGCCGCGCTCGGCGACGAGATCACGCGCTGGGAGACGCGCGCGCAGGATGACCCGGACGCGCGCCTGGTGCTGCGCACCCTGCTCGGCTTGCGCGAGATCTTGTGGGAACTCGGGGGGCGCCCGAAGGCCGCGGAGCGCTCACCGCGCCCGCGCCCCGCACGACACAAGCCCGGCCCGCGCCGCGTACAGCGCGTCAAAGTGGAATAGGCTAGGGTCGCGCGAACGACGCAGTGCGTCGAAGCGAGGCCGCGCCCCCCATGACGGTTCTCATCAAGCGCTACGCGAATCGCAAGCTCTACAACACCGAGACCAGCCGCTACATCACGCTCAAGGGGATCTCGCAGCTCCTCGAAGACGGCGATGAAGTTCGCGTCATCGACAACGAGACGGGCGAGGACATCACCAACGTCGCCCTCTCGCAGATCCTGGTGGAGAGCGAGCGCACGGGCCGCGAGGTGCCGAGGACGCTCTTCACCGACCTCTTCCAGAAGGGCGGCGACGCGCTCTACGGAGCCATCAAACGCGGCATCGGCGATGCGGGCGGCGACATCCGCGACAACGTGCGCCGCATTTCGGACCTCAACGAGAGGGAGCGCGATCGCTTCCGCGAGTGGGTCAGCTCCGGCACACCGGATTTCGACAACATCGTGCAGAACGCCGTCGAGCGCGTCTTCAAGCTACTCGACCTGCCTCGGCGCTCGGATATCGAGACGCTCAACCAGAACCTCGAGCGGGTGGCCGAAGCCATCGAGATGCTCGAGCAGAGCCGCCAGGCCCCGACTGCCGACGACTGAGGTCTGCCGCACCCCTGCCCGAGGATGACGACGCCAAGCGCTCGGGCGAACACCGATTCGCGGTCCGCCAACCGCACCTCGATCAGCGCGCGTCCCCCAGTCGTGCCGAGCAGATCCGGCGACGCAAGCCGCGAACCGCATCGGCATCGCCGTGGCGCGTCCCGTACCATCGTCGGCAATGCGAAACCGCGGAGCAACCGGCGTGATCGAGGACCGGCGCTTCTTGGAGCACCGCGGGCCGGCGGAACATCCGGAGCGGCCGGAGCGGCTCGACGCGGTGCACCGGGCCATCGCGCAACGTGCGGACGAGCTCGAAGCCCGGCCACCGCAGCTCGCCAGCAACGACGAACTCCTACGCGTGCACGATCGCGCACACCTCGGGCTGCTCGACGCCGCCGTGGAGCAGGCGCCGGCACAGCTCGACCCCGACACCTTCGTCTCCGAGCGAAGCGCGGTGGTGGCGCGCTTGGCCGCCGGCGCCGCACTCGATCTCGCCTGCGCCGTCGCACGGGGCGAGCTGGCCAATGGCCTCGCCGCCGTGCGTCCCCCCGGCCACCACGCCGAGGCCGGCCACGCCATGGGTTTCTGCCTGCTCAACAACGTCGCCGTCGCCGCACAAGCCATACGCGCGCAAGAGGGCGTCGAGCGCGTGCTGATCCTCGACTGGGACGTGCATCACGGAAACGGTACGCAACACATCTTCGAGAGCGACCGCGATGTCCTCTATTTCTCGACCCACCAGTACCCCTACTACCCGGGTACCGGCGCCGTCGGCGAAGCCGGCAGCGGGGCGGGGCTCGGCGCAACCGTGAACCTGCCCCTGCCCGCCGGGTGTGGCGACGCGGAGTACCTGGGTGCGCTCCAACGCGTGCTGGTGCCGGTGGCGCGGAGCTTCCAGCCCGAGATGATCCTGATCTCGTGCGGCTTCGACGCTCACCGAGATGATCCGCTGGCTGCGATGGCGGTCTCCGAAGCCGGTTACGCCGACATGACCCGGTTGGTTCGCTGCCTGGCCGACGAACTATGCGACGGCCGCCTGGTCTGCGTGTTGGAGGGCGGCTACGCGCTCTCCGGCCTCGAGCAGGGAACCCGGGCTGTACTCGACGGACTTCTCGATCCGGGGCCAAGCGAGTCTCCCGCAGCGCTCACGCCGGAGCCCGGGGGCCCGCTCGAGCGCCTGATCGAGCAGCTCGACGCTGTCCACGGAGAGCGCTTTCCCGGTCTAGGCGCAGCCTAGCGCCACCATCCCACCCGGATTTCTCCCGAGTTCGCGAATTCCCCGACGTTCGACGCCTAACTCCGCGTCCGTACGATTTTTTCGCCCCGTTTTCGTCACCCTCATCTTGTAGCTGCAGCGAACGGCTACCGCGACATCTTGGGTCTTTCTGCAGCCGGCAAAAAAAGTGCGTGGGTAGGCGAAAAACATGGGCTTTTTCATTGCGAGGTGGGAAACTGTGGCGTATAGAGGCGCTCGGGTGGGACTTGGTGGGATGAAGTGGTAAGCGCGTCACCCACCGGGCGCAAGGAGCGCGAACCCGCCGATGTTTCGAGGTCGCCACAAGCATACGATCGACGCGAAAGGTCGATTGAGCATTCCGGCAGGATACCGCATGGAACTCCAGAAGCGCAGCGACCAGCCTCCGATCCTCACCGGGGATCAGAAGTGCCTGCGCCTGTATCCGGCCAAGGACTGGTGCGGCTACGAAAAGAAGATCGTGGCCGAGGCCGCCGTCGACCCCGATGCCCAGGACTTCGTGCGCCTGGTGGTATCCGGCGCCGTCGAGGCTCCGATCGACAAGCAGGGACGCATTCTCGTGCCCCAGTACCTGCGCGAGCAGGCTCACATCCAGAAGGACGTGACGCTCGCGGGGGTCGGCCAGACGGTCGAACTCTGGGACACGGCGAGGTTGGCTGAGCACCTCGATTTGACCCAGGCCAATTTCCGCGAGATCTCATCCGGGATCGCGGAAAAACTGAGGTCGTAGAAGGAGTTTACGGGTGAGAGGTTGTGGAGGAGCCAGCCCGCTCCTCCCCGGGAAGCCGGAAGGCTTCTCTGGACGAAAACGGTCTAGGGGTGTCCCCGGGGCGGCCTGCTCGTGGCGAGTGGGGAGTTACTGGGGGGGACGAGCCGCTCCCGCGAAATCGGCAGCACCGGGGCACCCCAGACCTTTCGTCGGAACCACTCACTCACAGCGCCCGTCCCAAGGGCTGGCGGGAGGCACTCCGCTCCATGGCCGGCTCCTTCTCCCACACTCCGGCGCTCCTCTCCGAGACCCTGGAATACTTGGCCCCCTTTCCCCACGGCAGCTTCGTCGACGGCACCCTCGGTGGCGGTGGTCACGCGGCGGAGATCCTGGAGCGCAGCGCTCCCGACGGCATTCTGATCGGCCTCGACCGCGACCCAGACGCGCTCCACGCCGCCCGAGAGCGGCTCGCCGGCTATGGCGAACGCCTGCGCACCGTGCAGGCATCGTTCCGCGATCTCACCCGGGTGCTCGAGCAGCTGGATCAGACGCGCGTCGACGGTGTGCTGCTCGATCTCGGCGTCTCGTCGCCGCAGCTGGATCGCAGGGAACGCGGCTTCAGCTTCGCGCACACCGACGCACCGCTCGACATGCGGATGGATCGCGACAACGGCGAGACGGCCGCCGACCTGTTGGCGCGTCTCTCGAGCGCAGAGCTGGCTCGCACCTTCCGCGAGTACGGCGACCTGCGCGGATCCAGACGCCTGGCGGCGGCCATCGTCGACGCCCGACGCTCGAGCCCGCTGCGCACGGTCGGCGACCTGGTCGCGGTGATCGAGGCGGCCGGCGTGGGCCGCGGACGCAAGCACAACCCGGCCACCCTGGTCTTCCAGGCACTGCGCATCGCCGTGAACGACGAGCTGGAGGCACTCGGCGAGGGGCTCGAGGCCGCCATCGATGCGCTGCGGCCCGGCCGCTGCGTGGTGGTGCTCGCCTATCACTCGCTGGAGGACCGGATCGTGAAGAACCACCTGCGCGACGCGGCCCGGCGCTGCACCTGCCCCCCGGAGACGCCCGTGTGCGTGTGCGCCGGCGTGCGCCGCGTCGAGCTGCTTACCCGTCGTCCCGTGCGCCCGACACCGGAGGAGGTGCGGGCCAACCCGCGCGCTCGTTCGGCACGCCTGCGCGCGGCGCGACGCTTGCCGGAGGCCGTATGAAACGAGGAATCGCCGCCAACGCCGCCCGACTCGACCTGGTCGGACGCGATGTCGCGCGCGCAAGCGCCCTGCCCAGCACCCTGCGCCGCATCGCACCGGCGATCATCGGCATCTCGCTGGTCTGCGCACTCGGAGTGGTGGCCGTGCGGGTCGATCTGATTCGGGTGCGCTATGGCCTGGCCAACGCCGTGCGCCAGGAGCGCGCGCTGCTCGAAGAGCGGCGCGGCGTGCTGGCCGAGGTCCGCGCGCTGCGCGAGCCCTCGCGGCTGGCGAAGCTGGCACGGGAGCGCGGCTTCGTGCGCCCGGCTCGGATCCGCACGCTGGCGCCGCCGAAGGACGCCGTCACGCCGACAGCCCGCCTGGGCGTGCGCCCATGAAACGCGCGGGCACGGGAGCGAACCTGCAGCGGCGCATGGCGATCGCGCGCCTCGCGCTGGTCGTCGCCTTTCTCGGCCTCGCCGCCCGCGCCGCCCACCTCTCCGTGCTCGACGAGCGCGGCGGCAACCTCGGCAAGGCCCAGCTCGGCAGCGTCCTCACGCTGCCACCGGAGCGCGGCAGCATCTTCGATCGCAACGGATTCGAACTCGCGCTCTCGGTCGACGCCCCGTCGATCTACGCGACCCCGAAATCGCTGGAAGACCCGCGCGGCGCGGCGCGCGCCCTGGCCCGGGCGCTCGGCCGCGACGCCGCGCGCGTTGCCAACCGGCTCGCGAGCAACAGCTCGTTCGTCTTCATCGCGCGCTGGGTGAGCAAGGACCAGGCCGAACGGGTGCAGGCCCTCGGCCTGCGGGGCATCGGCATCGTGCACGAGCCGCGCCGCACCTACCCCACCGGCCCGCTGGCCCCCCAGCTCGTCGGCTTCGCGAATATAGACGGCGACGGGGTGCGCGGCGTCGAGCAGGCCGAAGACGCCTGGCTGCGCGGCACCCCCCGGCGACTGCCCGTCGAACGCGACGGCTCGGGCCAGCTGCTGGTGGACCACGGCAACGAATACTGGAGCACGGCGGGCGGCGACGTCACCCTCACCCTCGACGCGACGGTCCAATCCGAAGCACTCCTCGCCCTCAACGACAGCCTCGCGCGCACCGGCGCGAAGTCCGGCATCGTGGTTTCGCTCGATCCGCACAGCGGCGACATCCTGGCGCTGGCCGAGGCGCCGAGCTTTGATCCGAACGGCTTCCGCAAGATGCGCTTCGCGGACACACGCGCGCGCACCTTCCTCGACGCCCTCGAGCCGGGCTCGACCTTCAAGGCCTTCCTGATGGCCGCGGCGCTGGCCGGCGAAGCCGTGCACCTGGGCGATCTCATCGACTGCGAAGAGGGCGAATACGGCATCCCCGGCATGACGATTCGCGACCACCATCCCCACGGCATGTTGTCGCTGCGAGAGATCCTCCAGGTGTCGAGCAACATCGGTGCCGTCAAGGTCGCGTACGCACTGGGTCCGCACGCGCACGTCGACATGCTGCGCCGCTTCGGCTTCGGCTCGCCGACGGGAAGTGGCTTTCCGGACGAGTCCGCCGGCCTGCTGCGCGACCTGAAGCGCAACCGCCCGGTCGACCACGCGACCCTGGCCTACGGCCAGGGCACCGCCGTGACGCCCGTACAGCTCGCCGCGGCCACGGCGGCCCTCGCCAACGGTGGGCGTTGGATCCGCCCGCGCGTGATCGCAGCACGGCGACCGGCGGGCGGCACCTGGCAGCCGGCGCAGCCGAGCGACGAACGCCGGGTACTCGAACCGGAGATCGCCCGCAGCGTCGTCTCGATGCTCGAGAGCGTCACCCAGACCGGCGGGACCGCGCGCCTGGCGGCACTGAGCGGCGTACCGGTGGCCGGCAAGACCGGCACGGCCCAGAAATGGGATCCCAAAGCGGGGAGGTATTCCGACAGGCGCTTCGTGGCCTGGTTCATCGGCATCGCACCCGCAGACCACCCGCGCGCCGTGATCGTGGTGGCACTGGACGAACCCCGTCGGCCGCTCCACACCGGCGGTGCCGCGGCGGCGCCGCTCTTCGCACGAGTGGCGGCGGCACAACTCGCGCGCTTCGGGATCATGACGACGCCAGAACCAGCCCCGCGGCCCGCGCTCCCCGAGGTCGCGGTGGCACGAGCTTCGAGCAAGCCGCCGGCACCGGTGGCCGCGCCCTCAGCGACGCCCCCGAGGGCAGTCGCGGCCGCGCCGCCGCCGGCCGCGGTGCAGCGGACGGCGGAGGCAGCACCCGCGCCCAGAAACCCGATGCCCGAGATGACGCGCTTGTCGAACCGGGTGCTGCTGCCAGACCTCGCCGGCCTCACCGTGGCGCAGGTGAAAGCCGTCACAGCGAACGCCGACCTTCTGGTGGAGATTTCGGGACGCGGTCACGCGGTTGCCCAGTCGCCGCCGGCCGGAACCATAGTCGCAAGCGACGCCCTCGTGGTGGTGCGCTTCGAACCCGGAGCCGATTCGATCTGATGCGCCTCTCCTCCCTCGTCGACGCCGTACCCGCAGCATTCCGCATCGAGCTCCCCCACGCTGATCCGGTGATTCGCGGCGTCACGTACGATTCTCGGGCCGTCACCGCCGGCGATCTCTTCTGCGCCCTGCGCGGCGCGGAAGTCGACGGGCACAGCTACCTGCACCAGGCTCTCGAACTCGGCGCAGCCGCCGTGCTGGTGGAACCGCCGGTGGAGGGGCTCGAGCTCGGCGACTGCCCCGCCCTCGTCGTCCGCGACAGCCGCCGCGCTCTCGCACCGATCGCGCGCTGTTTCTACGGCAATCCGTCGAACGAACTCAACCTGGTGGGCGTGACCGGAACCAACGGCAAGACCAGCGTCACGTATCTGGTGGAGTCGATCCTGGCCCGTGCGCAGCGTCGAGTGGGGCTCATCGGCACCGTCGAGATCCGCTCCCCGGGCGAGCGGGAACGCTCCCTCAACACGACGCCCGAAAGCCTCGATCTGCAACGCGCCCTGCGCAACATGCGCACCCGCGGCGTCGACGCGGTGGTGATGGAGGTCTCCTCCCACGGCCTCGAACTCCAGCGGGTCGCCGGGTGTCGCTTCTCGGTGGGCGCTTTCACCAACCTGAGCCAGGACCACCTGGACTTTCACGCCGGGATGGACGCCTACCGCGACGCCAAGGTGAGGCTGTTCCGCGATCATCTGGCGCCCGGAGCCAGTGCCGTGGTGAACGTCGACGACGCCGCAGCGCCCGCCTTCGTGGCGGCGAGCCGGGCCGCCGGCGCGCAGCTGATCCGCGTGTCGCGACTCAGCGACAGCGACGCGGAGGTAGCCCTCGAGCACGCCGAGGTGCGCATGGACGGCACCCGCGCCCGCCTGAGGATCGGCTCGGACTCGCTCGATGTGGCGCTGCCTCTGCTCGGCGACTTCAACCTCGAGAACCTGCTGGTGGCGACGGGCATCGCGGTCGGCCTCGACATCTCCGGCGACACCCTGGCCGAGGGCATCGCCGCCTGCCCGCAGGTACCCGGGCGTATCGAACGCATCGCCGGCGAGACCGCCGGCGAGCCCACGGTGATCGTCGACTACGCCCACACGCCCGACGCGGTCGCGAAGCTGCTCGCCACTCTGCGCCCGCTCACGGACGGCCGCCTGATCACCGTCTTTGGCTGCGGCGGCGATCGCGACCGCAGCAAGCGGCCGCTGATGGCCCAGGCCGCGGCGAGGCTGAGCGATCGGGTACTCGCCACCAGCGACAATCCGCGCACGGAAGCGCCGGAGCGCATCCTCAGCGACGCAGCTGTGGGTCTCGACAAGCTCGAACTCGTGGCTCCGGAACGGCTCGATGCGACCGAGAGCGGCTACAGCGTGATCGTCGATCGGCGCGAAGCCATCCAGCTGGCCATCACCATGGCGCGCCCGCAGGACACGGTGGCAATCGCCGGGAAGGGCCACGAGGATTACCAGATCGTCGGACGCAAGAAGCTGCCCTTCAGCGATCCCGACGAGGTGCGCCACGCCCTGCGTCTGCGGGAGGCGCCGTGAGCACAGCATTCAGCGCTGCGGATGCAATCGCGTGGACCGGCGGCATTCTGGTGGCCGGCGATTCCGATGCGCGCATCGCCGGCGTTGCGATCGACAGCCGAAGCGTCGCGACGGGAGGCATGTTCGTGGCGATCGAGGGACCGCGCCACGACGGACACGACTTCTTGTCCCAGGTGATCGATGCCGGCGCCGCCGCGTTGTTGGTGAGGCGGGGCCGCGCGCTACCCGAGCTTCCGGCGCGAGTCGCAGCAATCGCCGTCGACGACACGACCCGGGCCCTCGGTGCCCTGGCCGCGGGCCACCGCGATCGCTTCGACGGACCGCTGGTCGGCATCACCGGCAGCAACGGCAAGACCACCACCAAGGAGATGTGCGCGGCGATCCTATCGGTGGGCGCGCACACGCTGGCCACCCAGGGCAACCTGAACAACCACTTTGGGCTTCCGCTGACGTTGCTGGCCCGCGCACCGGAGCACCGACGCGCCGTGATCGAGCTCGGCATGAACCACCGCGGCGAAATAGCAGAGCTGGCAGCGATCGCAAAGCCAACGGTGGCGGCGGTGACCAACGTCGGCACCGCGCACATCGAGTACCTGGGCAGCCGCGAGAACATCGCCGCGGAAAAGGGCGATCTCATTGCAGCGCTCGGCGTCGACGGCGTGGCCGTGGTGAACGACGCAGACGACTTCGCCGAAACGCTGGCGAAGCGCGCACCCGGCCGCGTGCTGCGCTTCGGCCGCGGCGACACGGCGGACGTTCGCGCACAGGACGTGGAGGCCGGCGATGGCGCGTTCTGCTTCACGCTGCACCTGCCCGACGCACGTTGCGAGGTGCGCGTGGCCGGACTCGGCGAGACCACGATCCAGAACGCACTCTGCGCGGCCGCCGCGGCGTTCGCCGCCGGAGCGGCCGCAGACGAGATCGCCACGGGCTTGGCTCGCTACCACGGCGTGTCGGGACGCCTCGAGCGGCGCGAGTTGCCTGACGGCGTGGTGCTGATCGACGATTCGTACAACGCCAATCCCCAGTCGATGGAGGTCGCGCTGCGACTGCTGGCGACCTCGGGAAGCGGGCGGCGCATCGCAGTACTCGGTGATATGGGCGAACTCGGCGAGGCCGCCGACAAGGCACACCGCGAGGCAGGCCGCCTGGTGGCGACCCTCGGCATCGACTACATGGTGGCCGCCGGCTCCCAGGCGGAGCACGTCGCAGAGGCTGCGCGCGCCGCCGGCATGCCCGCCGATCGTATCCAATGCGTCGAGACCAGCGAGGCTGCGGGCGCTCCGGTGCGCTCGCTCGCCCGCCGCGGCGATTGGGTGCTCTTGAAGGGCTCTCGCTCCATGCGTATGGAGCGCGTCGGAACACACCTCGAAGCAGAGGCCCACACCTGATGTTCTATCACCTGCTCTACCCACTCGCTCCAGACATCGGAGCGTTCAACGTCTTCCGCTACATCACCTTCCGCACCGGCGCTGCAACGCTGACTGCGCTCTTCATCGCGTTCATGGTGGGCCCGCCGTTGATTCGCAAGCTGGCGAGCTTGCGAGTGGGCCAGCCGATCCGCGAGATCGGACCCGCCCATCAGGACAAGGCCGGCACACCGACCATGGGCGGCCTGCTGATCCTGCTCTCGCTGCTGGTGTCTGTGGCGCTCTGGTCGAACTTCGACAACCGCTTCGTCTGGACGGTCATCGGCGTTACCAGTGGCTTCGGCCTACTCGGCTTCATCGACGACTACCGCAAGGTCACCGAAGGACACTCCGGCGGCATCTCGGCGCGCATGAAGCTCTTCTGGCAGACCGCCATCGCCCTGGCAGTGGCAATCGCCATTTACACCGACCCGGGCTTCGATGCACAGCTCGCGGTGCCCTTCTTCAAGAACTTCACGCCGCATCTGGGGTGGGTCTACATCCCGGTGGCGACGTTCATCATCGTGGGCACCAGCAACGCCGTGAACCTCACCGACGGACTCGATGGACTCGCCATCGGTCCTGTGATGATCACCGCCGGAACCTTCCTGATCCTCTCCTACGCAGCCGGGCACGCGGGCATCGCCGAGTACCTGGCCATCAAGCGGGTGCCCGAGTCCGGCGAGCTCGCGATCTTCTGCGGCGCAATGCTCGGCGGCGGGCTCGGCTTCCTGTGGTTCAACGCCTCGCCGGCGCAGCTCTTCATGGGCGACGTCGGCTCCCTCGCCCTCGGCGGAGCACTCGGCACCATCGCCGTACTGATTCGCCAGGAAGTGCTGCTCGCGGTGGTCGGCGGCATCTTCGTGGTCGAGACGCTCTCGGTCGCGATTCAGGTCGCGTCCTTCAAGCTCACCGGCAAGCGCGTCTTCTTGATGGCACCGATCCACCATCACTTCGAAAAACTCGGCTGGCCCGAGCAGAAGATCGTGGTCCGCTTCTGGATCATCTCGGCGATCCTCGGATTGGTCGCCCTTTCGTCGCTGAAGTTGCGCTGATGGAAGAGCTGGCGGGGAAGCACGTGCTCGTGCTCGGCCTAGGCGTCACCGGGCGCAGCGCGGCAAATTTCTGCGCCGCGCGCGGAGCGCGGGTCATCGCTGCCGATGAGCGCGACGCCGCAGACCTCGACTCCGACGAGCTGGACGCCGCGATCGCAACGCAGCTCGGCGCCCCGTTCCCCGACGCCGCCGACTTCGATCTGGTCGTACCGAGTCCGGGTGTCCCGCCGCAGCGCTACCGAGCCGGCGCACGCCGTGTCTGGGGCGACGTCGAGCTGGCCTACCGCGCGCTGGCGGTGCCGATCGTCGCGGTCACGGGCACGAACGGGAAGAGCACCGTCACCCGCCTCGTCGAGGCCGGATTGTGCGCGGCCGGACTGCGCGCAAGGGCCGCGGGCAACGTCGGCGACGCGGCGCTCGAGCTCGTGGGCGCCCCCCTCGACGTCGCCGTGCTCGAGGTTTCGTCGTTCCAGCTGGAGACGATCGAGACCTTTCGCCCGCGAGTCGCCGTGGTGCTCAACATCACGCCGGACCATCTCGACCGCCACGGAAGCTTCGATGCGTATCGCGACGCCAAGGCGCGCATCCTCGAGAACCAGCAGCCGGATGACGTGGCGGTTCTCGACTTCGAGAGCGCCGCCACGCGCGAGCTCGCCGCACGGGCGCGGGGTCGCGTCGTCGGCCTGCGCAGCCACGGCGCACTCGAAGAGGGCGCATGGCTCGACGGGGACACCGCGGTGCTGGCGGCGCCCGGCGCGGCGCCACTACGCGTGGAGCTGCAGCTGCAGCTCGCCGGCCGGCACAACCGCGAGAATGCACTGGCGGCGCTGGCGGCCATCTGGGCGTTCGGCTGCGACGTCGAGCGCGCGGCGACCGGCATCGCGACGTTCACCGGCTTGCCGCACAGGATGGAGCGCATCGCTCGCGTGGCCGGTGTGAGCTACGTAAACGACTCGAAGGCCACGAACCCGGCCGCCGCACTTCGCGCGCTCGAAAGCTGCCAGGCGCCGGTCGTCTGGATCGCCGGCGGCCGCGGCAAGGGACTCGCGTTCGACTCACTCACCGATTCCGCCGCGCGCCGCGCGCGCGCCGCCGTGCTGATCGGCGAGAGCGCCGACACGTTGAAGGACGCACTCGCAGGACGCGTCCCCACGCACGCGGCGACCTGTCTCGATGCGGCAGTGCGCACGGCGGCCGAGCTGGCCCGGCCCGGCGATGTCGTCTTGCTGGCACCGGCCTGCGCCAGCCAGGACCAGTTTCGCGACTTCGCCGCCCGCGGCGAGTGCTTTCGCGCGGCGGTGCACGCGCTCGAGGAGAACCAGGGGTGAGACGAGGACACAGCGCCGCCGCGAACGGACACGCACGCACGCGCCGCGCGGCACCGGCCGAAACGCCCGCAGCCAGCGCACTCGACGGCAGCGTGGTGGCCGCCGCCGCCGCGCTCGCCGCCATCGGCGTGGTGATGATCTACAGCACCACCGCGCCACTGACGATGGGCAACCCACTGCCACCGCACTTCGTGCGCCACCTGGCGGCGCTGAGCGCAGGCACCTTGCTGGTGGCCATCGCCCTGCGCACGCCGCTCTCCTTCTGGCGTTGGTCGGCACTGCCGCTCTGGGCGTTGGGGATCGTGCTGTTGATCGCCACCCTGGTCTTCGGCATCGAGGCCAATGGCGCACGGCGCTGGCTGCCGCTTCCGGGGCTGCCCGGCAGCCTGCAGGCGGCCGAGATCGCCCGCTTCGCCACGTTGCTGGCCGTGACGTCGATGCTGGCGCGCGCACGCCCGGACAGCGATCGCACGCTGCTGCGCTGCATCGCGCTGATGGCGTTGCCGGCGGGCCTGCTGGCGCTGCAGCCGGACTTCGGCAGCGCGGCGCTGCTCGCCCTGCTCGTGGGCTCCCTGCTCTTCGTTGCCGGCGCGCGCATGACCCGCCTCTGCGCGCTGGCCGCTGGCGGCATCGGCGTGCTGACGGTCTACAGCGCGACGCACCCGTACGCGCTGGCGCGTTGGAAGGGTTTCCTGGCGCCCTGGGAGAACGCCCGAGCGGAAGGCTTCCAGCTGGTGCAGTCGTTCGTGGCCTTCGGGCGCGGCGGCACCCTCGGCGTCGGCCTCGGCGACGGCCGCCAGAAACTGTCCTACCTGCCGGAGGCCCACACGGACTTCATCCTCTCGGTCGTCGCAGAAGAGCTCGGGCTCGTGGGTGTGCTGATCGTGCTCGGCGCCTTTGCGGCCCTCGCGCTCGCGGGGCTTCGCATCGCGCGCCGTGCCGAGGATCCCTTTGCCCAGCTGCTGGCCTTCGCGATGACCGCCTTCCTGGTAATTCCCGCCGCGGTCAACGCGGGGGTGGTGATGGGCTGCCTGCCGACCACCGGCTTCACGCTGCCCTTCATCTCGTTCGGCTCGAACTCGTTGGCGGTCTGCGCACTGGCGCTCGGCGTCCTGCTGCGCATCGCGGCGGTGGAGGCCGCCCACCCCGCCCGCGGGCGGCAAAAGCGGCACGCGCCGCAGCGCGGGAGGGCCCGTTGAGCCAGCGCTGGGTCGTTGCCGGCGGAGGCACCGGAGGACACGTCACTCCGGCACTCGCGCTCGCCGAGCGCATCCGCGAACGCGGGGACGATGTCCTGGTAATGGGCGGGCGGTTGGGACTCGAGTCGAAGCTCGTGCCGCAGGCGGGCTTCGAGCTCGTGGCGCTGCCAGCGCGACAGCTGATGGGGCAGGGGTTTCTCGGGCGGCTCGCCGCGCTGCCGGCCCTGGCCGCCGCCTGCTTTGCGGCCTGGCGCGAGCTCGGACGGCGCAATGTGGAAATCGTGGTCTCGGTGGGGGGCTACGCCTCGGTGCCAGCGGTGGCGGCGGCGGTGCTGCGCCGGTTGCCGATCGCACTGGTCGAGCCCAACGCGATCCCGGGACGCGCCAATCTGGCGGCCGCCCGCTTCGCGCGGCGCGTCTTTCTCGGCTTCGAGGCCGCCGCTGCGTCCTTTGGCCCTTCGGGCCGGGAGCCGGCGCGAGTCTGCGGCATCCCGTTGCGGCGCGCGCTGCTGGAGGTCTTCGCTAGCCAGGCAGAGCGGCGCACCCCCGCGGCTCCCTTCCGGCTGCTGGTCTTCGGGGGCAGCCAAGGCGCGCGGCAGCTCAACGACGCCATGATCGAAGCGGCCCCGGCGCTGGGCCGCCACATCCAGATATTTCACCAGACCGGCCCCGCCGACCAGGAGCGAGTGACCCGGGCCTACGCGGCGGCCGGCGTACAGGCCGAGGTGGTGGCCTTCGAGCCGGACATGCCCGGCCGCTACGCCTGGGCCGATCTGGCGCTGTGCCGCTCCGGCGCACTCACCGTGGCCGAATTGGCGCTGGCGGGTTTGCCCGCGCTGCTCGTGCCCTATCCTTACGCGGCAGACGATCACCAGCGCGCCAACGCACGCGCCCTCGCCGATGCCGGCGCCGGGCGTTTGCTCGACACCCCCCTCGGTGCGCTGGCCGGTGTGCTGCAGGGGGTATTCGAGTCACCGGGCGAGCTCGTCGCCATGGGCCGCAAGGCCCGGGCGCTGGCGCGGCCGGATGCCGCGGAACGCATCGTCGCCGAGTGTGCGGCACTGCTCGCGGACGAGGGAGAGGACTGATGCGTCGGCGCATCCAGCACGTTCATTTCGTGGGGATCGGCGGCATCGGTATGTGCGGCCTGGCGGAGCTGCTGCACAACCAGGGCTATCGGGTGGGCGGCTCCGACTTGCGGGACGGCCCCAGCATCGAGCGGCTGCGCGGCCTCGGAGTCGACGTCGCCATCGGCCACGCCGCAGAACGACTCGGGGATGCGGACGTGGTCGTCTACTCGTCCGCGGTGCGCGGAGACAATCCGGAACTACTGGAGGCCGAGCACCGCAAGATCCCGGTGATTCCGCGCGCAGAGATGCTGGCCGAGGTGATGCGACTCAAAGAAGGCATCGCGGTGGCCGGCAGCCATGGCAAGACGACCACCACATCGCTGGTGGCGCACGTGCTCGGCGCGGCGGGCCTCGACCCGACGGCAGTCATCGGCGGTCGCGTGTTGGCATCGGACGCATCGCCGACGACTACGCGGCTCGGAGCCGGCGAACTGCTGGTGGCCGAAGCCGACGAGAGCGACGGCTCGTTCTTGCGCCTGGCGCCGGTGATCGGGGTGATCACCAACATCGATTCGGAGCACCTCGACCACTACGGAAGCTACGCGGCCCTCGAAGAGGCCTTCGTCGCCTTTGCAAACCGGGTGCCCTTCTGGGGACTCGCGGTGCTGTGTCTCGATCACCCGGGCGTGCAGGCGATCCTGCCGAAAATGACGCGCCGCACGGTCACGTACGGCTTCGCCTCCCAGGCCGATCTGGTGGCCTCGGATGTGCGCAGCGAAGGCCACGGCACGCGCTTCGCAGTGCGCCGCCGCGACACGCCGCTCGGCGAGGTCGGGCTCCCACTGCCGGGGCGGCACAACGTACAGAACGCACTGGCCACGCTGGCGATCGCTCTCGAACTCGAGGTGCCCTTCCCGGTGGCCGCCGAGGCGCTGGCGAGCTTCGTCGGCATCGAGCGCCGTTTCGAGCGCAAGGGCAGCGCCCGGGGCGTGGCGTTGGTCGACGACTACGGCCATCACCCCGCAGAGATCCGCGCGACCCTGGCGGCGGCCCGCGAAATCCACGACGGCCGGATCGTGGTCGCCTTCCAGCCCCACCGTTACACGCGCACCCGCGACCTCTGGGACGACTTTACGGCGGCCTTCAACGACGCCGACGTGCTGCTGGTGACCGAGATCTACGCCGCCGGCGAACCGAAGCTGCCGGGCATCGAAACGGCGAATCTGGTGGAGGCAATCGAAGCTCACGGCCACCGCGATGTGCACTTCGTCCGGGATCTCGAGGAGCTGCCGGAACGCGTGGCGCGCATCGCGCGCCCCGGCGATCTGGTGATGACCCTCGGTGCGGGCAGCATCTCCGCCACAGGCCAGCGCATTCTGGCGGCCCTGGAGAGCGCCGAGTGATCCCCGCTGCCGTGCGCGAGAGCCTCGAGCGCGCGTTCGGAGACCGCGTCGCCTTCGACGTCTCCCTCGCACGACACACCAGCCTGCTCGTCGGCGGTCCGGCGGACGCTATCGCGACACCGGCCGACCGTGCGGAGCTCTCGGCGCTGCTGCGCCTGTGCCGCGAGCATCATCTGCCGCATCAGCTGCTGGGCTCAGGCTTCAACACACTGGTACGCGACGGCGGAATCGACGGTGTCCTGGTGCGGTTGGCAAAGCTGCGCCGCCTCGAAGAGCGGCCCGGCGCGAGGCTGCGCGCCGAAGCCGGAGTCTCCCACAGCCAGATCACACGCTTCTGCAGTGGCCGCGGGCTCTCGGGCTTCGAGTTCGGCGCTGGCGTCCCCGGCACCGTCGGCGGCTGGCTGGCGATGAATGCCGGCGTTCCGCAACAGGCAATCGGAAGCCGCGTCGAAGAGCTGGAAGTGATGAGCCCGAGCGGGCGCTGCATCCGCCACCTGCCCCGCTCCGGTCTGCGCTTCGTCTACCGCGCGCTGCGCGGGCTGGCGCCGGGCTCGGTGCTGCTCTCGGCACTGCTCTCGGTGACGCTCTCGACGCCCAGCGCCGTGCGCGAAGAGGTCGACCGGCAGCTCTCGCGCCGTGCCGGGACGCAGCCGTTGGACATTCCGACCTGCGGCTCCGTCTTCAAGAATCCACCGGGTGACCACGCGGGTCGCCTGATCGAGGCGGCGGGTCTCAAGGGCCACCGCATCGGCGGCGCGGAATTCTCACCCATGCACGCGAACTTCATCGCGAACACCGGGGGGGCTTCGGCCAGCGACGTGCTGGCGCTCATCGAGCACGCCCAGAAGACCGTGCTCATCCAGTCGGGGATCCTGCTCGCACCCGAAGTGCGAGTGATCGGGAGGCCAATATGAAACGCGGCAATGCCACGCGACGCAGCGCACTGACTCGAGCTGAGCGCGCCGCCCAGGCGCGACGCAGGCGAGCGCTCTCGCATCTCGAGCGCGTTCAAGGACGCAAGCAGCCGCCGCCGTCCGGCCCGGACCTGCGGCGCCTGGCGTTGCCGGCTTTCGCGCTGGCGGCAACGGTCGGGCTCTGGATCGGCAACGTGGCCTTGCGCCCGGGACCGCTCGCGGTCCTGGCGGTGCGCGGCGCCGAGACACTCAGCGCCGAAGAGATCGCGCAGGCCGCCGGGCTCGCGCGCGGCGTGGAGCTCGGCGAGCTCGACCGAGAGAGCGTGGAACAGCAGCTCACCTCCCACGCCTGGATCGCCACGGCGCGCACCCTGGCGTTGCCGGGAGGCCGGCTGGTGGTCTCAGTCGTCGAGCGACGCGCGGCGGCGGTGCTGGCCGGGCCGGAGCCCTGGGCCGTCGACGCGGAGGGCGTGCCCTTCGCGCCGGCCGCTGAAGCCAGCCATTCAGAGCTGCCGCGGCTCACCACGGCAGAAGCACCGACCCACGGTGAGGCCCACCCGGAGCTGGCCGCAGCAGTGGCCCTGACCCGCGCCCTCGAGACGCACGGCCTGCCGGCGCCTCGCGAGGTGAGCGTGGCTGCGGCCGACGATCCGGAGGGCTTCGCGCTGCGACTGCAGTCGCTGGCGCCCCGCGTGATCCTGGGCCGCGAACGCATCGACGAGCGGCTGGCCGCCCTGCGGCGGCTGCTCGACGCGGAGCTGCCCGAGGTGAGACAGGCCTCGCGTATCGATCTTCGGTTCGAGGGCCAAGCGGTCCTCGGCGTTCCGCCGTCCCAGGAGGGATCGGCACAAGCGGCGGCGGCGCACGGACGTGCGGCGGCGTCCACACGGCGTCCGACCGGGTGATCCGGCGGCGCACAGAGAGGGGGGAGAACATGGCACGCAAAGATGAGCTGGTCGTCGGTCTCGACATTGGAACCACCAAGATCTGCGTCGTGGTTGCCGAGCGCACCGAAAACGGCGTCGACGTGGTGGGGATCGGCACGCATCCGTCGCGCGGCTTGCGCAAGGGTGTAGTGGTCGACATCGACGCCACCGTCGACTCGATCAAGCACGCGGTCGAAGAGGCGGAGCTGATGGCCGATTACGAGATCGCCTCGGTCTACGCGGGCATCGCCGGTGGCCACATCCGCGGTTTCAACAGCCACGGCGTCGTGGCGGTCAAGGACCGCGAGGTCTCGGACAGCGACGTGCGGCGTGTCATAGACGCCGCCAAGGCCGTCGCCATCCCGATGGACCGTGAGGTGATCCACGTGATCCCGCAGGAGTTCATCATCGACGACCAAGACGGCATCCGCGAGCCGCTGGGCATGAGTGGCGTGCGCCTCGAGGCCAAGATCCACATCGTGACGGCCGCGGTGACCAGCGCACAGAACATCGTGAAGTGCGCGAACAAGGCAGGCCTGAACGTGATGGACATCGTGCTCGAGCCGCTGGCTTCGGCGGAAGCCACGCTGGCGGAGGACGAACGCGACCTCGGCGTGTGCCTGATCGACATCGGCGGCGGCACCACGGATCTGGCGGTCTTCGCCGAGGGCTCGATCAAGCACACCTCGGTGCTCGGGCTCGGCGGCTACCACATCTCGAACGACATCGCGGTGGGTCTACGCACGCCATTCGAGGAGGCAGAGCGCATCAAGAAGAAGTTCGGCGTCGCCTCCGCCCGCTATCTGGGCGGCGACGACGTGATCAGCGTGCCGAGCGTGGGGGGGCGGCGTCCGCGACAGGTCTCGCGAAAGATCCTGTGCGAGATCATCGAGCCGCGGGTGGACGAGATCCTTTCGCTGGCGCGGCAAGAGCTGGTCAAGGCGGGCCTGGAGGACCGGATTCCCTCCGGCGTAACGCTGACCGGTGGTTGCTCGGCTCTCGAAGGACTCGGGGACCTGGCGGAGGAGATCTTCGAGGCGCCGGTGCGACCCGGCACGCCCACCCACGTGGGCGGGCTGCGGGACGTGGTGCGGGGCCCCATGTACGCCACCGGTGTGGGTCTGGCGCTCTTCGGCGCCGCCCAGGGCCGTACCCGCTCCCAGACCCGCTTCCGGATCCGCGACGGCTCGATCTTCGGGCGGGTCAAGCAGCGCATGCGGGACTGGTTCTACGAGGACCTTCACTAGCTGCCGGGGAGCCGGAAACATGCTGCACAACCAGGCGGAATCTGTGACAAAAATCCACTCTTCAGGTATCGTTTTTCGCGCGTTGTGATGGGCGCGCTAGGGGGTGAGAGATGAGCAAGCGAACACGATCGGGCTCCGGCGACGACCGGAACGAGAACCTTCTGACGGACGACAACCGCGACATGCTGGAGTTCGAGAACGCCTCGAACCAGCAGGCCACCATCAAGGTGGTCGGGGTCGGCGGCGGCGGCGGCAACGCCCTCAACAACATGATCGAGTCCGGGCTGCAGGGCGTGGAGTTCATCGCCGCCAACACGGACGCCCAGGCGCTGCAGTACAACCTGGCGTCGAACAAGATCCAGCTCGGCTCCGAGATCACCCGCGGCCTCGGCTGCGGCGCCGATCCGGAGAAGGGACGCGACTCGGCCCAGGAAGTGCGCGACCGCATCCACGAGGTGCTCGATGGCACGGATATGGTCTTCGTGACCGCGGGCCTGGGCGGCGGCACCGGCACCGGTGCAGCACCGGTGGTGGCCGACGTGGCCCGAGAGATCGGGGCGCTGACCGTCGGCGTCGTGACCAAGCCGTTCCTCTTCGAAGGCAGGGTCCGCCAGAGGCACGCCGAGAGGGGTCTCGAAGAGCTGCACAAAGTGGTGGACACCGTCATCACGATCCCGAATCAGCGGCTGCTTGCGCTCGCGGGCAAGAACACGGCCATGAGGGACGCGTTCTCGTTGGCGGACGAGGTGCTCTTCAACGCGGTGCGCGGCATCTCGGATCTGATCACGATCCACGGCCTCATCAATCTCGACTTCGCCGACGTGCGCACCATCATGAACGAGATGGGCGTGGCGCTGATGGGCACGGGCACGGCCCACGGTGATGAGCGCGCGGTCGAGGCAGCGCGGGCCGCGATCTCGAGCCCGCTACTCGAAGACTTGTCGATCGACGGCGCCCACGGGGTGCTGATCAACATCACCGGCGGCAGCGATCTCTCTCTCTTCGAAGTGAACGAAGCCTCGAGCCTGATCCAGGAGGCGGCGCACGAAGACGCCAACATCATCTTCGGTGCGGTGATCGACGAGGACATCGAAGACGGCGCCATGCGCGTCACCGTCATCGCCACCGGCCTCGACGACGGGCGCATGCGCCGCGGCGACGACAGTGCGGAGCCCGAGTGGACGCAACACCCGAACGTGACGCCGCTGCGCCTCGAGCCGACCCAGGCACCGGACGCCAACCCGGCGCCGGCTGCCGAGTTCGAGCAGCCGTCGGCCGAATCCCAGCCGCAGCACGCCTTCGAGGACCTGGCGGTGGAGACCGAGGGCCAGGAGAAACGCGAGGAGTTCCTCTCGCCCTTCGAGGAAGACGAACTCGACGTGCCCACCTTCCTGCGCCGCAGCGGCGAGGCGGAAGGCGAAGAGGAAGACAAGGAAGAACCCGCCTTCCTGCGGCGCCAGATGGACTAACGCGTTCCAGCGACCGACTGCAATCGGTCCAGACTCACACGGGGCGAGCCGCAAGGCTCGCCCCGTTTCGTTCTAGCGGCCGCGGGTGACGAACGAGCCGAGGCCAATACAGATCAACGCGAGGAACGAAGCAATCCCCAGCAGGAGTGGCTTCGACCCCGAGGCCCCGGGCGCAGTGGCAAGACCGAGAACCCACCCGAGCAGCACGAGAAGGATGGCGAGAGCCGCGACGAAGAGCCCTCGTTGCTGATAGCGAGCCTCGCGCCTGGACATTTGAAAGTCGACGTCGGGCAGCTTCGAGGTCTCGCGCAGGGCGACCCCTGCGACGATGGCCGCGGTTACGCCCAAAGCGGCTCCCAGGTAGGAAGCTGCTCCCAGCAGCCAAACGGCCACCAGACCCATCGGAAGGAACCCTGCCCAGTACCGGGCCACGCGCCGCCGCAACTGCACTCCCGCCTCACCCGAAGGCAGAGCGCGCGCCCGACGGTAGGCGTCCACGACGATCCAGCGGCCATCGTCGAGCTGCTTGAAAGACAGGAACGTCAGACCGTTGAGCAGGCTCTCATCGAGTCGCGCGACGTGGTTCGCACTCTGCATCGCCACCTCCGATCACGGCACAGTGAGTTGAACGGATCCTAGAAGCCGCCACCGAAGCCGCCAAAGCCACCCAGACCGCCGCTGAAGCCACCCGAGAGCTCGCCCGCGCCAGTTGCAGATTCACCACTGCCGGAGCCGCCCGATCCAGCTGGATCGGGCGAGGCCCCGGCCGACACGCCTTGCAAGCTCGGCAGCTGTCCGACGCCGTTACCACTCGGGAGGTCGATAATGCGAACCCCCGGGTTTCCAAGGTTGACCTGTTCCGCGACGCCCTCCACGAAGAGGGCCGCACCCGCCGTGAACAGCCCGGCACCGAAAATCACGCCCGTCGGACCACCGACCGCACCGAGCACCAATCCGCCGACGACAAATGCGGCGCCGAGCGCAGTCTTGACCTGGGCCGCGGCCCGGCGTCCACCTACGCTCGCCTGCATGCCGGACGCATCGTTCCAGACGATGGGGTTTCCCGGTGTGTAGGTGAACTGGCTGACGAGCTGGAAGATCGGGTCCGGCGCGAGGAAGCGGCCGGCCAGTGGATCGTGGACACGCGAACCCAACACGACCAGGTCGCCGATCAGGCGGCCGCCGGCGAAAGTCGCGGCTCCATCGTCGCCGCCGTGGCTCGCGATCACGCCGTAGCCGTCGTACTCGTAGTGGGCGACGAGACTACCCGTGGCATCGGAGACGACGGATACGTTGCCGCGGTAGTCGAGATGCCGGTAGCGCACCGTGCCGCTGTCGAGTTCGAGCACCGCCTCCTCGAGGTCGATGCGCAACGGCACACCGGCGGCGTCGGTCTCGACGCGACCGCCGAACAGGAATCGGCGCTCCACTCCGCCGACGACTCGCCGCCGCGGGCGTCCGGATCCATCGTACTCGAAGACATCGCTGCCAATGGCCGCGATGCGCCCGTGAGCGGTCCAGCCAAGCGCTACTCCGCTGCGATCCGTGACGTAGCCCGCAGCATCACTGATGTAGTCGGCAAGGGGCGCACCCCCTCCCGACTGCACGACCTGAGCGAGCCGGTTGTGTTCGGCATTGTATGCCACCCCAAGCGAGCCCAGATTCGTCAGATTGCTGAGCGCGTCGAAGGCGAGCACCTCCGAGCTCTGCCCATCACCCGACGCGAGCAAGCGTTTGCCCTCCGAACCGGCACCGGCATCCGGAGCCAGCAGGTGCTCCTCGTGGGTGGTCGCGAAGGGTGTCGTCGTGGTCACGTTGATCTCGACAGCAGAGAGCCCCGGCACCACCGCGCGCTCGATATTGCTGAACGCCACGACTCCCTGACTCGGGTGCCACAGCGAGCTCGCATCGAGCAGTCCGGTGACGGCATCGTAGTCGAGCTGCTGCGAGAGCCCGTTCCCGTAGCTGATCTGTTCGAGTCGGCCCTCGCCGTAGCTGCGCAGAACCAGCGATGTGGCGCCGGCCGTCAGCGACGTCTCTCGGTCGGCCAGATCATGGCCAAAGCCGATCTGATGCAGCGTGCTACCACCCGACAACCGGTAGGTCTCGAGAATGCGCCGACTGCGCACGTCGTAATCGCGCTCGAGGCTCTCGCCACCCGGGAAATCGATGGAGGAGACACGTCCAGCGGCGTCGTAGTGCAACATCTCCACCGACGCGTACGCGGTATCGGTGATCGTCGTTAGCCGGCCGTCGATGTAGGTCATCAGCACCTCACTCTCGGGCACGCCGTCTCGCAGCCCGCGCAACGCGGCCAGCTGTCCGTCCTCGTTGAACTCGCGCTCCCGACGCATGCCGTTGGGCAGAATCTCGGCAGTGTTGCGACCGAGCCGGTCGAATTCGAAGAACGTCGACACCCAGGCGCCGTCGACCCGTTCGCGGCTCTCGATGCGACTGCCCGCGGCATCGTAGATGAACTCGTGATCGCCGCCGTGAGGGCGCGTGATCGAAAGGAGCTGCCCATCACTGCGGTGCGCGAGCTGCATCGCATTCAGTGTGGCCGCGCCGGTCGCGGGCGCATCCATCAACAGCACGCTGCTGGGGTTCCGGTCGCCGTCATAGGCTCGGGCGACTTCGCCGCCCGGTCGCGTGTCCTGCACGTCGAGGCCGCTGGCGGAGAGCAGATTTCCGACCCCATCGTAGACCCGCTGCTCGGTCTCACCGGCGACAATCACGGTCTCGGGCCAGCCGTGCTCGCCGTAGTCGTCGTACGAGACGACAATGCCATCGGGAAACACGATGCTGGCAATGGCGCCGTTCTCGTCGTAGCTGTACGCAGTGCGCTCGCCCTCACCGTTCTCGATCCAGGCAAGGCGACCGCCGTCGTAGCCGCGCTCCTCGACGAGCCCGAGGTCGTCTTCGATTCGCTGGATCGGACGCCGGAACGGCTCGTCTCGGTTCTCGCCGCCATCGACGCGAAACGTCATACGCACCTGGTTGCCGCTCGGATCGGTGCGCACGATCTCGTCCTCGGCGACATATTCCCACTCGGTGAGCGTCCCATCGGGGTGCTCGATGCTGGTGAGTTCGAAAGAAGCCTCCGTGTAGTTGTAACGAGTCCTGTCACCTGAGGGCCTGCGCACCTCTCGCACGCGACGATGCCCGTCGACGACGATCTTCGTGCTGCGGCCCAGCGCATCGCGATAAAACATCACCCGCGAGGCCTCGTCCTCCGGCCGCGCTCCCATGGTGGGCTCGTAGCGAAAGCGCTGCGTCCGATTCGGTGTGCCGACCTGGCGCACGGCGAGCGCCTGTCCGGTGACCCAGCCCGTCTCGTACTCGGTGCGCTCACCTTCCGAATTCGTGACCGCGACCAACCGGGAGCTCCACCACGTGTAGCGGCGCCCGGGCCAGCCCTGCTCGAGATCGAGCGGATCCCGCGCCGAAGTCAGGCGCCCCTTGGCGTCGTAGCTGAACTCGGCGCGTCGTCCGGCCCGATCCTGCAACGCCGTGACGCGGCCCAGCAGATCGCGCTCTACGCTGTAGACACTCGCGCAGTCGGCGGCGGCGAGGCACTGACGCACCTGCACCACGCGCGGCTTGCCCGCGAAAGGCGCCGTCAGGTACTCGAGTCGCGGATACGCGGAGCTCTCCCAGTGAATCACCCTGAGCATGCCGTTCGGGCGGAACTCGTGGGTCAACCCGCCCGTCGACCGGATACGGGTTGCGTCCACCCGGATCCAGTGACCACCGGGAAACAATCGGTTGTCGGACGTCGAAGACCAGAACAACGCGTGCTCCGCACCCGTTGCATCGACAAAGAGCCCGTTCTTGTAGCTCATGTCGAATGACCAGAGCCACGCATCGTCGGCCGTGTTGTAGACAGCCCCTACTTCGCGGATGCCGAGCCGCGTATCGATCGAGAGATCGACTCGCTGCAGCATCAGGTTGCCGCCGGCCGGTGACACAAAGCCACCGGGTACGGGAATCGCCGCAGCCTCCTGGTAGCGCGGCAGGCCCGGCGCCGGCAGCAGCACGACGTGGCCTTTGTCACCGGAGGCAGAGCCGCTGCCGCAGCCCACGGCCAAGCTGAGAACCAGAACCGGAAGAGCGATCAGAAGCGGAATTGTCTTCGTCATGGACCCAGGAGGTACGACGGCTCGGAGGCACCGGCACTGCAACGAAGCGTCTCCCTGTGTCCCGAGCGTCCGCAAGCGCCCACTCGCGTTCCGCCCCGGTGAAGCACACCTCGCGCCTGCTAGGCTCCCGCGCCATGCCGCATGCCCTGATCCAGGTCGAACGCGAGGGCGACGTCGCCACCGTCACCTTCAACGATCCCGACCGGCTGAATGCCATGACCGAGGCGATGGGCCGGGCGTTCGCCGAAGAGACTCGCCAGCTGGCGGGCGATGCATCGCTGCGCGCGGTGGTGCTGACCGGCGCCGGGCGCGCCTTCTCGGCCGGCGGCGACCTGGATTGGATCGAGGCACAGGCGGATGCGGCACGGTCTGCTTCCGGCGAGGCGCGCGCGGACATCCGCAAGTACATGCGCAGCTTCTACGGGCTCTTCCTGTCGCTGCGGGAGCTGCCCTGCCCCACCATCGCAGCAGTCAACGGCCACGCCGTCGGCGCCGGACTGTGCGTGGCGTTGGCCTGCGACATGCGACTAGCCAGCCGGCAGGCCAGGCTGAGGCTCAATTTCTCGCTGCTGGGACTGCACCCCGGCATGGGCGCCACCTGGACCTTGCCGCGCTTGGTGGGCCCCGCGCACGCCGCGGAGCTCCTCTACAGCGGGCGCAGCCTCGATGGCGAGGAAGCCGCGCGCATCGGCCTGGTAAATCGGGCGCTGGAACCCGACGCCGTTGTGCCCGAAGCCCGGAAACTGGCCGCAGCAATCGCCGGGGCGGCTCCCCTGGCCAACCGGGGCATCAAGCGGGCCCTGGCCCAGAGCGCCGGCGCGACGCTCACCGAGCAGCTCGACTTCGAGGCCTCGGAGCAGGCTCGCTGTTTCGAGAGCGAGGACGTGCGCGAGGGCCTGGCGGCGCTGCGAGAGCACCGCAGGCCGGGCTTCCGCGGCCGCTGAAAGGCTGAAATAGGCCGACGAGCGGTGCCAGGGCCGGGGGCGAAGGCGGTGTCGTGCTCATGCGCCGGCGCCCCTCGTCCCTTCGCTGGAGATGCGAAACGCCTGCGTCGGGGCACCTCTGCTTCCGCGCGCCACCGCCTTCGCCCCCGGCGCGCTCCTCCGTGAGGCCCGGCAGCACCGCCACCGGTGCCAGCGCGAGCCGCGGATTCGCACGGGGTTGTGGGCGGCCGGCGTGCGGCTCAGGCCAGCAGCCTCTTCACGATCTCGCTCACCTGTTTGCCGTCCGCCCCATCCCCGAGCTTCTCCAGAGCCGGCTTCATCACCTTGCCCATGTCTCGGGGCCCGGTGGCACCGACCTCGGCGATGACCTCCGCCACGATCCGCTCCACGTCCTCGGCGCAAGGCGCGGCGGGAAGGTAGCCCTCGAGCACGGCCCGCTCGGTCGTCTCCTTGTCCGCCAGCTCGTCGCGGCCGGCGGCCCGATACTGCTCGATCGACTCGACGCGCTGTTTCACCAGGCTGCGCAGCACGCGGACGATGCCAGCATCGTCGAGCTCCGCGCCGACCTCGATCTCCTTGTTGCGGATCGCTCCCCGCGCGCCGCGTATCGTCTCGAGCCGAAGCGAATCGCGGCTGCGCAGGGCGTCCTTCATGTCGGATTCGAGTTGGGTTCGAAGACTCATGCGACGCTCCTTTCGAAAAAGCGATCCTATTTGGTGACTGCGGTCACCAATCGTCTGCAGCCATGTGCTACAGACTCAAGTGATCGGGGGATCGTACGAAAACAAGAATGCGGATCGGCACGTCATCTCCCAGTGGCGCGATCGAGTGACCGCCTCGCACCGGCGTCTTTTGCGGTGCGGGTAACCACACGAGGAAGGGGGTAGAACCTCGTGAGTCGCGCTCTCAAGCACCGCAGCCTCTGGCTGACCCTGGGCTATCTGGGACTGATCCTGCTGATGGCCCGCACCTACGCCTGAGCCGCACCGGGGCTTCGGCCCCGGTGTCGCCCCGCCCCAGGCCCTACAGCGCTTCGACCTGGCCCAGAATCTCCTTCGCGTTGAAGAAGTAGGCCAACTCGACCTTGGCCGTCTCCGGCGCATCGGAGCCGTGGGACGCGTTGCGCTCGATATCCGTGCCGAAGTCGCCGCGGATCGTACCCGTCTCGGCCTTCGTCGAATCCGTCGGCCCCATCAGATCGCGCCAGCGCTGGATGGCGTTCTCGCCCTCCAGGGCCGCGACGATCACCGGGCCGGAGGTCATGAACTTCACCAGCTCAGCGTAGAAGGGCCGCTCCTTGTGGACGGCGTAGAAGCCGCAGGCGTCCTCGTCGCTGAGCTGGATCTTCTTGAGGCCCACGATGCCGAGCCCGCTCTCCTCGATGCGGGCCAGGATCTGTCCGGCCACGCCGGGCTTGCCCGCCGCGTCGGGCTTCACGATCGCCAGGGTGCGCTGCACATCGGCCATTGCACCGATTACCTCCGAAATTCGTCGCTGGGGATGGGGTCGGGAAGAGGCGCAGCGTAGCCGGGGTCAGGCGCGGGCCGCCACCTCGGGCGAGCGGCACTCAGCGCGTGGGCAGCTCGATCTGCGGCTCTTCGGGGTGGGGGCGGTATAGGATCACCGTGTGCCCGACCACGCCACACAACGCCGATCGGCTGGCCTCAGCAAGCTCCCGGGCGGCCGCTTTCTTGTCCTGGGGCTCGCGCAGGCGCACCTTCACCAGCTCGTGATCTCGCAGCGCCTCTTCCAGGGCGCCGAGCAACGATGCACTCAGGCCACCCTCCCCGACCTGCACCAGCGGACGCAATGGGTGCGCCTGGCTGCGCAGGAAGCGACGCTGATAGCTGGCAAGCTCGGGGGCCCTCACCTGAGCAGCATACCCGCAGGCCTTCCCAAAAGCGAAGCTGCGCGATTCAGACGATCTCGATGCGCAGCCGCCGCCCGTGCGCATCCCAGGCGCGGCTTCCGTCGGCCCGCGGGAATGCGAGATACCGACGCAGGCATGCGAGAATCGCCCAGAGCGTCGCGGAGACACTCCACGCAAGCCCGACCACACCGAAGAGCCGCAGCGGCACTCCGGCAAGAGCGGCCGCAGCGGCGGCGAGCGCGAACAGCACCACCAGCACAGCGGCCGGTGCACCTGCACGCAGGCGATCCCGCGGTGAGCTCAAGCGCCGAGGCCAGGCGACGCTCGCGCCGCGCGCAATCACGCGCGGCTCCACCGAGAACGGCCGCGCGACCGCAGCTGCAGCCCAGGCCTCGCGCACCAGCGCACAGCTGCCGCAAGCGGCACACACTTTCGTGCGCAACCAGTGGCGCCTCGCGCAGTAGAGCCAGCCGACAGCAGCCCCCAGCACCCAGGCGGCCGCCTCGATCCGATCGGAACCCTCGAGCAGCGTGTCGGCATGAGCCGTGACGCCGCAATCCGTGCAGAGCATACGCGCCTGCATTGATCGCCCCCCTCACCAGAGCGCATCGGAGGCCTGGCTCGGGGGCTTTAGAGAAAAGCTGGAAGATTCAATTGGGACGCGAAAAGCCCAGCCATTACGAGGAGATCGAAAGCACGACCTTGCCAAAGTGGCGGCTGGCCTCGACCACCCGATGGGCTTGCTCGGCCTCGGCGAGGGGCAGCACTCGATCCACCACCGGGCCGATGGTTCCGCTCTCGAGTGCCGCTCCGAAGCGCTCGGCGAAGGCCGCCACGATGCGCGCCTTCTCCTCCACCGGCCGCGCACGCAAGGTCGAACCGATGACCGAGAGACGCTTCGTCAGCAAGAGCCCCAGGTTGATCTCCGACTTGGCGCCGCCCATCAACCCGATCAACACGAGGCGACCGCCCACCGCGAGGGATGCCAGGTTCTGCCCGAGGTACGGCGCACCGATCGAGTCGAGGACCACGTCGACGCCGACGCCGACGGTGGCCTCGCGACAGGCGTCCAGGAAGTCACCGTCGTTGTAGTTGACGGCGACATCCGCGCCGAGCTCTCGGCAACGCGCGCATTTCTCGTCCGAGCCGGCCGTCACGATCGTCCTGCCCCCCGCCGCCCTCACCAGCTGAATCGTCGCGGTGCCGATGCCCGAGCCGCCGCCGTGTACCAGCACGCTGCCCGCCTCGGGCAGCGCGGCGAGCTGAAAGACATTGAGAAAGACGGTGAGAAACACCTCGGGCACGGCCGCGGCGGCTTCGAGGGACCAGGCATCCGGCACGGGCAGCGCAGAGCCGGCGTCGACGACGACCTCGCTCGCGTAGCCACCGCCGGAGAGCAGGGCCATGGCGCGGTCGCCCGGGCTCCAGCCCGTGACGCCTTCCCCCACCTCGAGCACTTCGCCCGAGCATTCGAGGCCCAGGATCTCAGACGCACCAGGCGGCGGCGGATACAGGCCGCGCGCCTGTAGCAGGTCAGCGCGGTTCACCGCCGTCGCCGCGACGCGCAGCCGAAGCGCGCCGGGCTCGAGCTGCGGCGACGGCGCCTCGCCCACACGCAGAACCGGTTTCTCTCCAGACGTGTCGACGAGGATCACCTGCACGGCGCAGAGCCTACCGCGCACGAGCGCCGCGCGCGTCGGCGAACGATCCCCCGGCAGCCGGGCTCCTAGCTGAGGTCTGCCCGGGTGTAGCCGAAGAGAGTGCGCGCGATGATCATGCGCTGGATCTCTCCAGTGCCCTCGTAGATATCGGTGATGCGAACGTCGCGGAACCACTTCTCGAGCAGGTGATCCCGTGAGATCGCGAGCGGGCCCAGGATCTCGATGCAGCCCTGCGTGATCTCACGCACCGCTGCGCCGGTCTTGGCCTTGCACAACGACGACTCGAGGTTGTTGGGCTGCCCGGCATCGGCAAGCCACGCGGCGCGCAGGATGGTGAGCTTTGCCGCCTCGTAGATGGCCTCGAGCCGCTGGAATTTTTCGGCGGCGGCGGATTGCCCGGAGGCCGCTCCGCCGTAGCCGAGGTCGACGCCGCAGTCTTCCAGGTGCTCGCGGGTAAAATCGAGAGCCGCCTCGCCCATGCCGAGACCGATGGCCGCCACCAACGGACGCGTCATGTTGAAGGTCTTCATCACGCCCTTGAAGCCGCCGGAGCCCGCCTTCGGAATCTCCTCCTTGCCGCCCAGCAGGTTGCCGCGCGGAATGCGGCAGTCGTTGAAGACGTAGGCCGCGGTGTCATCGGCACGGATGCCGAGCTTCTTCTCCTTCTGCGAAACGACGAAGCCGGGCGTGCCCTTCTCCACCAGGAACGACTTGATGCCGGCGCGACCCGCACTCCTGTCGAGAGTCGCCCAGAGCACCACGCCTTCCGCCCGGCAGCCGGCGGTGACGAAGATCTTCTCGCCGTTGATCACCCACTCGTCGCTCCCTTCGTCGAGCACCGCCGTGGTCTGCACCTGGGACGGATCCGAGCCGCAGCCCGGCTCGGTGATCGCCATGGCGAGAGTCAGCGAGCGCCATTTCTCGCGTTGCTCCGGGGTGCCGGAAGCGCGCAACGCCGCGTTGCCGAGGGCGGTGCCCTTCGGTCGGCGAATGCGCACCGAGTAGTCGCCCCAGTGCTCCCCCATGGTCACCAGCAGGCCGAGCACGCCCAAGCCGCTGTCGCCCTCCTCGCGCCTGAGCATCTCGCCGGCGAGTTCGGGAAAGTCGGCGGCCTCCGGCAGCACGTCCGGCGGGAACTCGTGTTCGTTCTCGTCGTAGTGGCGCGCATATTGGCGGCAGACCAGCGATTGCTGGCGCACCTGATCGAGAATGTTGCGGTCGCGTTGGGAGAGCTCGAAATCGATCATCAGAGGGACTCCTGGGTCTGCCCGTTGGGCCGAGCCGGGCCTTCTGCTTTGCAGCGGCCCAGTTCTTCTTATCCCGCTAGACGGAAAGCATGCCTTCGAGCACTCCGAGGGTGCGGGCGTTGCGGTACCAGAGCTCGACCGGATGCTCGCGGATGAAGCCGTGGCCGCCGAGCACCTGCACGCCGTTGTCGGCGATCCACATGGCCTTCTCCGCCGCATAGGCGCCCGCGTGATGCGCAGACTTCGTCGCCGGGCGCCCGTATTCGAGATCCGCCGCGGCCTTCCAGCTGAGCCAGCGCTGGGCGTCGATCTCGATGCGCATGTCGGCAATGCGGAAGGCAATGGCCTGTTTCTGGGCAATGGCCTGATCGAAGGCGCGCCGATCCTTTGCGTAGGGCACGCTGTAGTCGAGCACCGCACGAGACAGCCCCGTCAACACGGCCGCCTTGGCGACGCGCGCACGATCGACGAGCTGTTGCACGTCGCAGCCATCGGAACCTCCGAGACGTGCCGCGGCCGGCACCTCCACCCGCTCGAGTTCGAGGGTGACCGTCGGCAAGGCCTTCAAGCCGAGATTCTTCTCGGTCTCCGAGATGCTGAGGCCCGCGGCGTCGCGAGGCAGGATGAAGGCGTCGCGAGCGCCGTTGTTGCGCGCGATTACCAGGAAGGCCTCGGCGCGATCGCCCAGGGGCACGCAGCTCTTGGCGCCGGAGAGAACAAAGCCGTCGTCGCCTTTCGGCTCGGCGACGGTGCGCAGGCGGTTGACATCGAAGAGCGGGCTGGGCTCCACCAGAGCCAACGCCGCCGCGTAGGGTTTCTCGCCGCAGAAGCGCGGCAGCCACTCGGCCTGCTGGTCCTGCGTGCCCTGATCGGCCACGGCAAAGGCGAAGGCCGCCGGCGCCAGAGCCGCCATGGCGAACGCGGCGTCGCCCCAGGCGAGCTCATCCAACAGGATCGCGTTGGTGAGGGGCGAGCGCTGCTCGCCGCCGCCGCCAAACGCCTCGGGGAGCTGTGTTGCCACGAGACCCAGCTCGTGGAGCTGTGCCAGGACCGCATCGGGCAGCGCGGAGGCCTCGTCCGCCTCGCGCGACGCGGGCCGCAACACCTGCTCCGCAAACTCGTGCATCGCCTCGCGCACGACCTGCTGTTCTTCGCTGGGCTCGAACGAAATCACCTTGTCGTCTCCTCGCTCGTCTCTGCAGACGGCACCTGATGGAAGAAGTGGTCGAGAGCGGCTCGCCCGCCCTCCTTGGTCATGAGTCCGCGCCGGAAGGTCTCCCGAGCGTCGACGAGTCCGAGAGCCACGCCGCACCAGACCGGGGCGTCGGCCGTGTAGCGGACGTCGGCGCCCTCCGCGAAGCCGGGGCTCACGCTGCAGGTGCCGTCGTGCACGCGCACACTCCAGACACCGCCACCCGGCCCTTCCAGGCGGATCTCGAAAGTGAGATCCACGCCTCGCGCGCGCTCTTCGCGAACCATGAATGGCAGCGACTCGATCACCGACTGCGCCGAGGTCTCGGTGAAGCGGCGCCCGTCGACACCGAGCAGCTGGAGACCGCGCTGAATCCACCAACGTCCAATCGCCACCACGACGGCCTCGAGCGAGCGCCCCTGCTCGGTGAGGGCGTAAAGCGAACGTGATCCCATACTCTGGGTCTCTACGAGGCCTATCGAAACCAGCTCGCGCAGCCGGCCCGAGAGCACCCGCGGTGTGATGCCCGTCCGCTGGCGCAGCTCCTGGAAGCCGCGCGGCCCACCGAGCAGCTGGCGCACCAGCACCAGGACCAGCACCAGGGTCCAACGGTCGCCCACCGCCTCGAGGGCGCGAGCCACGGGATCGAAAATGCCCGCCGGCTTCGGAATCGCGGTCGGGGGCCCGGGCTGAACGAAGCTCTGCCCCATGTTAAAAGTATGTATCTAATACTCAATAAGTATGCAATAGATACTCATTGAGAATCCTTGTTGATACTCCTGGCCCATCGTCGTCCCCCCCTCGCGCAGCCCGGCAAGCTGGCTGAGAATCCCGGCGTCGGAGGCAGATGGAGGATCGCTGGCGGGGCCGCTCTCGGGCGGTGCTCGGGCGGTGACCGCGGGAGGAAAGTCCGGGCTCCATAGGGCAGGGAGGTCGTTAACGGCGACCCGGGGCAACCCGAGGGAAAGCGCCGCAGAAACCACACCGCCGATGGCCCGGCCGCTTCGGCAGCCGGGCACAGGCAAGGGTGAAATCGTGGGGTAAGAGCCCACGCGCGACAGCCGGGTGACCGGCGGCGGGGCAAGCCCCTCCCGGAGCAAACTCGAATAGGGACACCGCAAGGACGGCCCGTCCGTGACCCGGCCGCGAGGCCGGGGCCGGTGTCCGGGTGGAGCGCTCGAGCGGCGCAGCAATGCGTCGCCTAGATGAATGATCCTCGCCGGCGCGTTCGCGCGTCGGAACAGAACCCGGCTTACAGTCCGCTCCGGGACTCGTTCCCGGACCCGGGGAAGGAAGCCGCAAGGCCATTCCCCCGGCGCTCCGACACGGCCCACACCGTGGAGGGGAGATCGCGAAAGCGATCTCCCCTCCAGACCAGCGCCCGCGCGCGGAAACTGGCGGCCGAACGTTAGGCCAGACTCAGCGCAGATCGCAGCACACGCAGCGCACGCTGGCACGGCGTTCGGGATCGTAGGTCTCCCACTTCTCGGCGGGCACTTCCGCGTCCGTCGCCCGGCGGAAGCCATTGCGCACGAAGAAGTCGACGACGCGCTCAGAGGTCGTGCAAGCAAAGACGCTGGCGAAACCGCGATCGCGCGCGCGCTCCAGTGCAGCGGCGACGAGGTGACCGCCGACGCCCTCCCCCACGAAGCGGGTCAGGGTGTACAGGGAGGCGATCTCGGCGGCGGCCGCCGCGGGATACTCGACCAGTGCGCCGATCCCGGCCAAATGTGCGCCTGCGACGAACGCGCCCAGCGCACTGGCCAGCACCTGCTCCACCGCCTCCGGCCCGCGCGGGGCCAGATAGCCCTCGGCAACACCGCGCGCGATCAGGTGCGCAGCAGCGTCGTAGTCGTCGAGACCGAGTCGCCGCACCGCGACGTAGCGCTCGCGGGTGAAAAGCGTGCCCGAACCCGCGTAGGTGAACAGCTCGTCCGCGAGCCCTTCGAGGCTGCAGACGTTCACCGCCGGCAAACCAGCCCTCACGGCCGCCTCGATCTCGATCAACAGCTGACGCCGTGCCTCCGATTCTCCCGGCATACCGTCGGCGAGCACTCGCTGCAGCTCCGCGAGGCCGACGAACGAGCAGCGCGCGCCATCCGGTCGCCGCAGGCCACCCGCGGCGTCGATCCACACCAGCTTCGTGAGCGCGAGTCGAGTCGCCACCTCGCGGCAACGAGCCGGAAAGCCAGCCCCTGCCCCGACCACAACCCCGAAGCACGCCCGGCTCGCGAGTCCGCGCCAGACCTCTCCCTCGAGCCGATCCACGGCTGCCGCCACCGGCGCAGCCCCCGCCAGACCCGCCAGCGGCTCCTCGGCATCCGAGAGCAGCACGACCCGCGTCCCGTTGCCCTCGAGCTCCTTGAGCACGGCGGCCAGTGCTGCCGGATGCACGAGATCGCTCCCGCGCGCGGCGATCGCCAGCGTGCGCCCGTGGAATTCGGCGAGGTAGAAGCCCTTCTCCGAGAACGGCTCGAGTTCGGAAGCTGCACCCATGAGGTTCCCGAGTGTGGCGGATCCTGTTGTATCGTGCTGCGCACATGGAACTCGAGTGGCAAGGTTGGCTCACGCTCGCCGTCATCGTACTGGCGCTGGTCGGAATGGTGCGCGAGGTCGCCGCGCCCGACATCGTGATGATGGCCGCTCTCTTCCTGCTGGCTGCAACCGGGGTGCTTTCTCCAGCAGAGACGTTTTCGGGCTTCGCGAATCCCGCCCTGGCCGCCGTCGGGGCGCTGTTCGTGGTGTCGGCCGCACTGCGGGAGACGGGCGCCCTCGAGATCGTCACCGCGTGGCTATTCGGCCGGGCGAAGAGTGAACGCGGCGGTCTGGTGCGCATGAGCGCGCCAGTCGCGGTTTTCTCGGCCTTCCTCAACAACGCTCCCATCGTCGCGATGCTCACGCCGGTCGTCTCGACCTGGGCACGGCGCCGAGGGCTCTCCGCGAGCCGCTTTCTCATCCCGCTCAGCTACACGTCGATCCTGGGCAGCATCACCACGGTCATCGGCACGAGCACGACACTCACCGTGGCTGCGCTCGTCTCCGCAGCCGGCATGCCGGCGATCGGTTTCTTCGAACTCGCCGGCGCGGGCCTGCCACTCGCCATTCTCGGCATCCTCTATCTCATATTCGTCGCGCCACACCTCTTGCCCAACCGCCGGGAACCCTCCGAAATCATCGACGAGCGTCGCCGCGAGTACACGGCGATGATGCTCGTGGAAGGCAACTGCCCACTGGTCGGCCAGTCGGTGGGAGAAGCGGGCCTGCGGCAGCTACCGGGTCTGTTTCTCGTCGAGATCGATCGTCGGGGCCATGTTCTCACTCCGGTGGGCCCGGACGAGGTGATCACCGCGGGCGACCGGCTGGTGTTCGCCGGTGTCGTCGCCACGATCGTCGAGCTCCAACGCATCCGCGGCCTGGTTCCCGTGAGCGAAGAAGACCTTCCCGCACGCGGCGAAGATGCCCATCGCCTGGTGGAGGCCGTGGTCTCGCTCTCTTCGCCGCTCGTCGGTCGAAGCATCCGCGATGCCAACTTCCGCACCGTCTACGACGCCGCGGTAATCGCCGTTCACCGCAATGGCGAGCGAGTGCCGGGCAAGATCGGGGCGATCGTGTTGCGTGCCGGCGACACGCTGCTGCTGCAGAGCGCCAGCGGGTTCATGCGCGCGCACCGCAACAGCCCGGACTTCTACCTGACGACGGAAGTCCTCGAACACGAGCCCCTGCGCCACGACCGCGCCTGGATCGCGGTGACGATTCTCATCGCAATGGTGCTCTGTTCGAGCCTGGGCGTGTTCGACGTGTCGATCGCCGCGTTTCTGGCCTGCGGCGCCCTGATCCTGACCCGCTGCATCTCGGCCGGCTCAGCGCGCCGCAGCGTCGCCTGGCAGATCCTGATCGTGATCGGTGCCGGTCTCGGCCTCGCGGTCGCCATGGAAAAGACCGGAGCCGCGTTGCTGATCGCCCAGCTGATCACCGGCTCGGCCGGCACGCTGAGCCCGACGGCCACACTCGCCGTGGTCTACCTCGTCACGCTCGTGATGGCGGAGATGCTGCACCACAATGCAGCGGTCGCGCTGATGTTCCCGGTCGCCGTCGCCGCCGCGAGTCAACAGGGGGTCGATCCGCGGCCCTTCGTGATGGCGGTCGCCATCGCCGGCTGCCTGGCCTTCGCCTCACCGGTCACCTACCAGACCCACCTGATCGTCTACGGGCCCGGCGGCTACCGCTTCGCGGACTTCGTCAAGGTCGGACTCCCCCTCGACCTGCTGTGCGCAGCTCTCGCGATCGCGCTGATCCCGCTCATCTGGCCGCTCTGAGGCACACCGGCTTCGGCTCATGCTGCACTGCAGCAAGCCGTATTCACTCGCAAATCTTCCTCGATCGTGTTGCCGATCGCCTGCGGCCCGAACAGGTGTTCGAGCCGATCGCCCAGCTCTCGCGCGGGCTGGCTTCGAACGTCGCTCGGCTCTGCCGTGCCCCCATGCGGGACGCCGGGGGCAGGGGCGGTTTCCGGAACACTGCCCCCGACCGGCAGGCCGAGACCCAATCAGTCACCACACACGAGCATTTTTCCCCGCTGGGAGGCCAAATCTGCGTCACCTCAACCCGAGCCAACGCTACTCCCATAGGGTGAGCGACGAACAATTTTTCCCTCCACAGAGTCTTATCCCCCCAAGGGACTTGGGATCTCGTGGCAGCAGCCGATAGGACAGAAGCCTGTGGTCAAAAACCCTCATATGCGGCCGCTTCTCTGCTGGTGCAAGGAACGCAAGATTCACGGAGATTTTTCTGGCTTTTCTTGCCGCAAGGCGTCAATATTGCTGCCTGGTCGCCCCCCGAAAAACCTGCGATGGAACGGCGCCCTACGGGAGTTCATCCCTTCCCCGCGATCGAAAACGCGGAGACTCTCTTCGGCACCGATGCGGAAGCGGTGCAACCATTGGCACACGACGCGTCACTGTGACCATCGCGTTGGTGAAACCGAATTCCCCCGGGCGGTATCCGAACTGATGATCGGAATCACACCGGGGATTCGATGGGTGGAATCGTGAGAACACAAGTGAAACAAGAGACAACCGTCAGCACTGCAGCCGGAGCTGAGACGAAGGCCAAGGAGAGCAGCGGGGCGGCCCGCGCCGTCGCCGCCGACGAGCTCGATCCCGGGCGCGAGCGTCGCCCGCTCGAGTCGTACTTCCAGGAGATCGGCGGCACACGGACGCTCCGTCGCGAAGAGGAGGTCATCCTCGCCAAGGAGCTCGAGTCTGCCACCGCAGACCTGCGCGAGGCCCTTTACGAGGTGCCGTGCTGCGCGCGTCACGTCGTCGAGCGCTGGGACGCCTTGCGCGCCCTGTCGCACACGGGAGCCAAGCTGTCCGAGTCGATCGGCTCGGAAGAGACCGGTGAAATCGCCGCACGAGTCGCGCACGCGGTCAAACGCATCCGCGCACTGCGAGCGCAGCGGGCCAAGGCTCTCGAGAAGAAGGCGACCAAGGATGTCGAGCGCGCCGATGCCAAGGTGGTGCGTGAGCTGAAGTCGGCACACCTGTCGCTCTCGGTCCTCGCCGAGCTGCGCGAGAAGGTGCTGGGCCTTGGGGCCGAGATGAAGAGCACCCGCAAGGGCACGCGCAAGCTGGCAACACTGGAAGCGGACGCCGAGCTCGACCGAGAGCAGCTTCTCCAGCTGGCCAAACGGGTCGACGACGCGCACTACCGACTCACCTGCGAGAAAAACCGATTCATCGAGCACAACCTGAAGCTGGTGGTCGCGATCGCGAAGGACTACCGGAACCTCGGGCTGTCGTTCCCCGACCTCATCCAGGAAGGGAACCTGGGCCTGATCCGCGCCGTCGAGAAGTTCGATCACCGGCGCGGCTTCAAGTTCTCGACGTACGCGGTCTGGTGGATCCGGCAGGCGCTGGTCCGAGCCATCCAGAACCACTCGCGCACCATTCGACTGCCGTCCCACGTGCACGACAGACTGCAGCGCAGCCAGCGCGTGCGCGCGGAGCTGACGGGCAAGTTGGGCCGCGATCCGACGCCGGCAGAGCTGGCACCGGAGCTCGGCACCGATTCGGGCTCGCTCGAATCACTCGACCTGCTGTCGCGCGAGGCGATCTCACTCGAGTCGTCGGTGGCCGGTACGGAGAAGCGGCTCGAAGACTTCGTTTCCGATCCGGGCTCGCAGCAGCCGGACGGCGGTCTGGACGGCGAGCGCATGCGCTCCGGCGTGGGCCAGCTGATCGGTTCGTTGACGGCGCGGGAGCAATTGATCCTCCGCCTGCGCTACGGCCTCGGCGGCGAGGAAGAGCACACCCTGGAGCAGATCGGGCAGTCGCTCGGGCTGTCGCGCGAACGCGTGCGCCAGCTCGAAGCTCGCGCACTGAAGAAGCTGCGCGAGACGGCGCCGGCCCAGAACCTGCACCCGATCCTCGAGCCTTGACGCATCCCTAGAATCGGACGCTGTCCGTACTGAATCTGAAACCGCCGCCCGGCCCCAGGCCGGGCGGCGGTTTGCGTTCAGCCAGCGCCGACGGGAAACGGCGACGCCCCACTCTCGTCGCTCTCGATCTGACTAGAGGAGCAGGAGCGCAAACAAGCCGACGGGCCAGACGTACCAGGCGAACGCGTAGAACGCACCGGTTCGCAGCAAGCGCACGAACGCCCAGATGGCAGCGACGCCTGAAGCGAGGGCGATGGCACCCCCCGCCAACAACGACGCGCTGGCAGCGGCTTCCACGCTGCCGAGATCCGGCAGCATGCGCACCGCGGCACCGCTGATGGCGACGACGCTCAGCAGGAACGAGAACTCGGCCGCGGCCGCCGGCGCAACGCCGAGGGCCAACGCCGCCGCGACGGTGGCCCCACTGCGCGAGATGCCGGGCAGGATCGCCAGGGCCTGGGCACAGCCGATGAGCAGCGCCGCCGTGTACGTTGGCATCGGCGCTGCGGCGTGGGGAAGCGTGCGCCGCGTCGTCCACAGGATCGCACCCGTGGCCAGGAGCCCAGACGCGGCGACCCGGGCCGACTCGAATTGCGCCTCCAGGAAATCGCCAGCCACCAGGACCAGAGCGACCGCGGGCAGCGTGGCCACTCCGAGCTTCGCGGCGTAGTGCCACGCAGCGCTTTGCCCGCGCAGCACGCCCAACACGAGCTCGACGACGCGTTTGCGGTAGAAGAGCAGCACCGAGCCGAGAGTGGCGACGTGCAGCACGACCTCGAAGAGCACGCCCTCCTCGCCCACGTCGAGCAGCGCCTGCACGAGCACCAGGTGCCCCGAGCTCGAGACCGGCAAGAACTCGGTAAGGCCCTGCACGAGCCCCAGCAGCATCGCCTGAAGCAGATCCATGCGCTTCTCAGGAAACCTCGGCCGCCGCGGTCGGAGCCGGAACCACACGCCACTCGAGGCGCGGGCGCGCACCCACCACGCAAGTGGCCGGCACCTGGAAGAACGTCAAGGCCGTCGGAAAGAGCGTGCAGCTCACGACGGCGATGCCCACGCTGCCCTTGCCCCGATCGTCGGCGCCACGACCCAGCGCTCCGGCCAGCAGCGAGGCCACAACCCCGCCACAGCCGCAAGCCACGGACGCCAGAAAGAAGATCCCATCAGCGGCATGGTATCGAAGCGATCGTGGGGCAGGTAGCGATACGCTGCAGGCCCCGATGGGCAGGCCCGGTTCGTGCGGATCGGATGTGATAGAAACCCGCCGGACTCACACCGCAGGTGCAAGAGCAACCAGGAGACCTTCGTGAAGCTCGTCTGCCTCGACCTAGAGGGCGTCCTCATCCCCGAAATCTGGATCAACGTGGCCGAGCGCACGGGCATCGAGACGCTTCGCCGCACCACCCGGGATGAGCCGGACTACGACGTGCTGATGCGCTTCCGCCTGGAAGTACTGGCCCAAAACGGCCTCTCGATCACAGACATCCAGGACGTGATCGCCGGAATGGACCCGCTGCCGGGCGCTTCGGAGTTCCTCACCTGGCTGCGCGACCACTACCAGCTCGTGATCCTCTCGGACACGTTCTACGAGTTTGCGGATCCGTTCATGCGCAAGCTCGGGCGCCCGGCGATCTTCTGCCACCGCCTCGAGGTCGACGCGAACGGGCGCGTCGTCGACTACCACTTGCGTCAGGCCGACCAGAAACGCCATGCCGTAGAAGCGCTGCGCGGCCTCAACTTCACTGTCATCGCCGCCGGCGACTCCTACAACGACACCAGCATGTTGGGCGCTGCCCACGCCGGCATCCTGTTTCGTCCGCCGGACAACGTGATCGAAGAGTTCCCGCAATACCCGGTGACGCGCACGTACGAGGAGCTCCGGGCGGCCATCGAGGCAGCCGACGCGGAGAGCGCGAGCTAGAGCCTGCCCAAAGCTGACGCGACGCCTGACGCCGACACTGCGCCCGCCCGGCACGACCGCACCGAGCTATGCTGGCGCGCGTGAGAAGCGCGCAACTCCTCGGCCGTGGTCACCTAGAGGAGGGGCGAATCGCGTGCGTTGGCGAGGCAAACGTCGCCATCGCGATCTCGCGCGGCGGTGCCAAGAAGCGCTACTCGCACAAGGAACCCAACGAGGATGCCGTGTGCTTCGCCCACGGTGCCGCGGGCACCTTGCTGGCGGTGGCAGATGGCCATGCGGGCGCCGAGGCATCGGAGCTCGCCATGCGCATCCTGCTCGAGGACGCCGCGCTGCACTGGACCCGTAACGGAGTCGAACGCGAACGCTGGGGCGAAGCGGCGGAAGCGCTCGTCACCGCGGTGCATACGGCCATCATCGCTGCCGGCATGCGACACGATTCCCACGCCCGCACCACATTGTCGATCGCGTACGTCCAGCCGGAGGAGGGCTTCTGCGGCTGGATCTCGGCCGGCGACAGCCACATCTTCGCCATCGGCGCCCGGCACGATGAGCTGGGCCCGGCGGAGGGGCGCCCGCGCTTCCTGGGCTCGCCCCGGAACGACTTGTCCGCGCTCGGGCTGCGCACCGGCTGTTGCGAGCTGCCGGCGCTGCGCGCCATCGTGCTGGCCACCGACGGGCTCTCGGAGCGCGGCATCGGCGTCGCCGACCCTCTGGATGCCGCGGCCCGCGCCGTGGGGAGCGCGAGCCAGCATCCGGCGACACGGCAGCCCCTCGAGGCGGCGCGCGGACTGGCAGAGCAGGCGATCGCCGCCCAGCAGCGCCAGCGCGCCGGCGACAACGTGTGCACCGCCGTCTGCTGGCTCGCAGACGCCTAGGGGCCATCTAGAGCGAGCGCAGCAGCCCCGCTACGCGATCCGCGATCGCCAGTGACGCCGTGAGCCCCGGCGACTCGATCCCGATGCAGTCGACCAGGCCCGGGCAACCTGCCGCGGATTCCTCGGCCACCACGAAGTCGCGAAAGGCCTCTCCCGGCCCCGCGAGCTTGGGTCGCACTCCGGCGTAGTCGGGCGTCAACCAGGCAGACTCGAGCGCCGGCAGATAACGCCGCGCCGCCCGGGCAAAGTTGCCGGCCTTGCCGGGGTCGACCGCGAAGTCGACCGCATCACGGTACTCGGCGTCCGGCCCGAAGCGCACTCGACCCGCCAGATCGAGGGTGGCGTGGATGCCCAGACCCGCACCGGCCGGCACTGGATAGATGAGATGCGAGAGCCGGATCCCCGCGCCGGGCGCCAGCGCAAAGTAGTCGCCCTTGCAGTAGCGCTGCCGGTAGCCGCTGGCGTCGAGGTCGATGCCTGCCCGCTCGGCGACTGCATCCGCCGCGAGTCCCGCGGCATTCACCACCGCGCCGCAGGCGAGCCGGCTCTCACGCCCGTCAGCATCCCGCACGGCCAGGCGCCAGCCGTGGCTCGCGCGCTCGAGCCCAGACACCTCACTGCGCAACACCAACACGGCTCCGAACGCTTCGGCTTCCGCCAGCAGATCGAGACAGAACGCGGCGGTGTCGACGATGCCGCTGTGCGGGGAGTCCAGGGCGGCCTGCGCCACGATCGCGGGTTCACGCCGCGTCACCTCCTGGGCGTCGATCAGCGCCAGAGCCGGAGCACCATTGGCCACGCCGCGCTCGTACAGACCCTCGAGCGTCGCGATCTCCTCCCGGGTCGTGGCCACCACGAGCTTGCCCGTGCGCCGGTGCGGGATCGCCCGCGCCTGGCAGCGCGCGTAAAGGGCTTCGCGCCCCGCGACGCAGAGCTCCGCTTTGAGACTGCCCGGCGGGTAATAGAGGCCGGCGTGGACCACCTCGCTGTTGCGCGACGTGATCTCTGTGGCGACACGTGCGTGGCGCTCGATCACGACGACGCTGCGACCTGCCCGGGCCAGCGCGGCGCCGCAAGCCAGCCCCACGACACCGGCTCCGACGACGACCACGTCCGCGTCGCGCTGCACCGCGGGCTTCCGTCAGCGATCCGACGCTGGCAAGCTGAAGACCAGACCGAAGAAGTCGCGACGGCGCTGGGCCGAGGCCAGCAGGACGGCGGTCAACGCCAGGTACAGGCCGGTAAAGTAGTAGCGCTCAGTCGTGCCCGGGAAGAGGAACTGGGCGCCGAAGAGCGAAGCGAGACCCAGCGCTTCGGCGCGGGTGAAGCGCAGGTCCGCGATCACGACCGAGGCAAAGAGCGACTGGGCGGAGGTGAGGATCATCTCCTCACTCTGTCGCGCATCGAGCGGCAACCCGGACCAACCACCGGACGAGAGGCAGAAGGCGATCGGAATCGCGCCCACCAACAGCGTCCATTGGTTCACCTTGGAGGAAATCAACGCTCCGATCCCCACCGAACCGCGCAACCGCAGGGCAAAGAGCGACGCGACCAAAAACTCCGGCGACTCCGAAGCCAGGGGTGCGATCCACTGCACCAACAGAAACTCGTTGATGTCACGGCTGCGCCCCACCTCGACGAGTCCGTCAGCGAAGGGCTCGGCCGAGATGAAGATCGCCCAGATCGCGAAGGCGAAGAAAGACAGCGCCCAGGCGCGTCGACCGACGTCGCCGGTGCGCCGCTCGATCAGCGCCGGCGGGCCCACCAGCTCGACCTCTTCCGAATCGCCGCGCATGGCCGACGCCGCATACAGCGCAAAGAGCAGCAAGAGCACGGCGGCGTCGAGCAGACTGATCGTGCCGCTCAAGGGAATCGTGAAGGAGTAGAGGGTCGCCCACACCAGGAAACGGATTTCGAGACGCTGGCGGCGGTCCACCCGAAGCTCCGGGGCCTGCGCACGCCAGCAGTAGAGCAAGACCACCACCGCCCAGCCGAGCCCAATCAGCAGCCGGTTCGCGCCGGTCATGTTGGCGACGGCATACTGCGCATAGCTGGGATCTTTGCCGGCGGTCCACGCGAAATGCAGATCCACCGCGTATTCGGGCAGCACCGAAACCAGAGCGAGCGCAAGGATGGCGAGTGACTGCGGGATGTCGCGCTCCGCGAGCTCCGTCGCCCACGCCAGCAGGAAGGCGCCCCCGAGAATCGCCAGCCCCGACAGCACGGCGACGACCTCGGCCCCGCGCGCAACGGCGAACCCGTGGTGGCAGAGCAACCACGGCACCGGCAACGCCGCCGCGGCAACCAGCGCCAGAATATCCCGCACAGGCGAACGCGGAGGCGCCGACGCGCTCATCAGAACCCGCTGCCGAACTCTTCCGTGTAGCGAGTGCGGAACGCGTCGAGGTCGCACTTCAGGTGCTGCGCGCCACGCGTCGCCACTTGGAGGCTGCCGAGAAGGCTACCCATGCGGCCCGCCACTTCCCAGTCGTGACCTTGCGAGCGGCCGAAGAGCAGACCGGCCCGGTAGGCGTCGCCACACGCCGTCGGATCGATGACCTGGCTGGCCGCCACCGGCGGAATCTCGAGCACGCGCGAGCCCTCGCGAATCTCCGAACCGTGCGCGCCCTTGGTGATGATGATCGAATCGCAGCGCTCGCCGAGCTGTGCCTCGCTGAGCCCCGTCTTGTCGATGGTGAGCGACCACTCGTAGTCGTTCACCACGTAGCCAGCACAGCCGTCGATCATCTCGATCAGCTCATCCGCCTCGAGCATCGGCAATCCGTGGCTCGGATCGATGAAGGTCGGCACGCCGCGACCCTTGAGCTCGCGAGCGTGATCGAGCATGGCCTGCTTGCCGTCGGCAGATACGATGCCCAGCGCGAAGCTCTCATCGACATCGGCGAGTCGCGCTTCGTGGGAACGCGCCATGGCGCCCTCGTAGAACGCCCAGATCTGGTTGTCGTCGAGATCCGTGGTGACGAAGCCCTGGGGCGTGCGCACATCGTCGAGCACCAGGATCGCATCGCGACGGACGCCGTGCGCATCGAGATGCGCGGCGTAGGGGCCGAAGTCGTTGCCGACGGCGGCCAGGATCAACGGGTCGGCGCCCAGCATGCGCAGCTGATAGGCAATGTTGCCGGCCACCCCGCCGAAGTGCGTCTCGAGGCTCTCGATATTGAAGGAGACGTTCAGTATATGCAGCTTGTCCGGAAGGATGTGGTCCTTGAAACGGTCCGGGAAGACCATGATGTGGTCGAGCGCCACGGAGCCGGACACCAGAATCGACATTTGAACCTCCGGACGGCGCAGTCTCGCCGTCCCCGGCCCGAGCGTCAATGGGGCCGGCTGGGTAGAATCGCCGTATGCGCATCGCAGAGCTCTTCGGACGGGCCGACCGGGCTGTCTTCTCCTTCGAGTTCTTCCCGCCGAAGACCGACGCCGGCTTCGAGAACCTGCGCGCGGCCATCCGGGAGCTCAAGCTGCTGAACCCCGACTACGTCTCGGTCACCTGGGGTGCCGGCGGCTCGACCCGCAGCAAGACCGTGGATCTGACCATCGAGATCCAGCGCGAGATCGGACTTCGCGCCATGGCGCACCTCTCCTGCATCGGCTCGACGCCCAGGCAGCTCGCCGCAACCCTCGACCAGCTCGAGGCCGGTGGCATCGAGAACGTGCTGGCGCTGGGCGGCGACCGGCCCGAGGGCTACGAGCCCCCGCCGGGAGCCTTCACCTACGCAAACGAGCTGGCCGAGTTCGTCAGCGCTCGGGGCACCTTCAGCGTCGGCGGCGCGTGCTACCCGGAGACGCATCCGAGCGCCGAGAGCCCCGAGGCGGATCTGGCGCATTGCAAGCGCAAGGTCGAAGCCGGCGTCGAGTTCCTCATCACCCAGCTCTTCTTCGACAACGCCGACTACTTCGACTTCGTCGCGCGTGCACGGGAGGTGGGCATCGAGGTGCCGATCGTTCCCGGCATCATGCCCGTACTGAACGTGCGCAGCGTCCGGCGCATGACGACGCTCTCCGGCGCGAAGATCCCCGACGCGCTGCAGCGTCGGCTCGACGAAGTGGTCGAGTCCGAAGCGGCCACCCGCGAGCTCGGCATCGAGTGGGCGACGCGGCAGTGTCGCGAGCTCCTCGACCGCGGTGCGCCGGGCATCCATTTCTACACCCTCAACAAGAGTACGGCGACGCGAGCGATCTTCGAGCGCCTGCGCGCCGGCTGAGCACGGTGGCCGCCGCCGCCCTGAGAATCGCCGTGCTGCTCTCGGGCTCGGGAACCAGCCTCGAGAACCTCTTCGAAGAGATCGACGCGGGCCGGCTGCGCGCCGAGGTCGTGGCGGTCATCGCCTCCAAGAAGGACGCCTACGGACTCGAACGTGCGCGCCGGCGCGGCGTGCCGGCGTTCGCGGTGCCGCGACGCGAACACCCCGACGTCGGCGCCTTCAACGACGCGATCCACGCCATTCTCTCCGAGCACGAGCCCGAGCTGGTGACGCTGCTGGGCTTTCTGTCGCCCTTCGAGACCCGCGCGCGCTACGACGGCCGCACGCTCAATGTGCACCCCGCGCTGATCCCCGCCTTCTGTGGCAAGGGCATGTACGGCCATCGGGTCCACGAGGCAGTGCTCGAGGCGGGCGTCAAGCTCACGGGCGCCACCGTGCACTTCGTGGATGCGGAGTACGACCGGGGTCCGATCGTGCTGCAGGAAGCCGTACCGGTGCAGGAGGACGACACCCCGGCAACGCTCGCCGAGCGCGTCCAGGCCGCCGAGCGCCGCCTGGTGCCCGAGGCGATCCGCCTCTTTGCCCAGTCGCGCCTCAGCATCGAGGGGCGGCGGGTGCGCATCAGAGCCTGAGGCAACTCGCCACATTCGACCGGGACGACCTGCCGGCTGCTTGCCGCGCGAACACCAGATCACTCCTGGACCGGGCCCTCGAGCACGCGCTTCGCCACGAATTCCGTTCGAAAAATCGGAAAAGCTGACGAGAAGTCAGAAAGTTCCTTGACCCGGCGGCCGCTCGCCACTACAACGGGCGTCCATGTCGTCAATAGACCAACTCCGCCCGCAGCCCGACAACCGCCTCGCCTTCCTGGGAGGCTTCCTGCGCAAGCCCCGCGAGGTGGGTTCCATCATCCCGAGCAGCCGCTTTCTCGAGCGGCGCATCGTCCGCACCGCCGGCATCGAAGCCGCCAAGGTAGTGGTGGAGCTCGGACCCGGCACCGGCGGCACCACCCGCGCCCTGCTGCGAGCCATGCGACCGGATGCCAAGCTGGTGTCGATCGAGATCAATCAGCGCTTCGCGGCGCTGCTCCAGCGTCTGGGCGATCCGCGGCTGATCGTACACGCCGGCGACGCGGGCGATATCCGCAGCGCGCTCGAGGCACACGATCTGCCGGGGGCAGACGCCGTACTCAGCGGCATCCCCTTCTCCACCATGCCGCGCAGCGTCGCCCTGCACATCCTGCACTCGGTGCAACAGGCGCTGCACCCGGGTGGCGCCTTCGTCGCCTACCAGGTCCGCGACCGCGTCGAGACTCTGGGTCGCGAAGTCTTCGGCCCCGCCCAGATCCAGAAGGAGCTGCGCAACATCCCGCCGATGCGCATCTACCGTTGGGTGCGCGGAATGGACGCCTGAGGCTCGACCGGCTTCTCGCCACGCTTGCGCTGCAGTGAGAGCCCGGAGCGCTCCGCCTCGGGCCGCCCACCGCGGGCAATGGCCGTGTCGCCGAAGCGATCGCGAATCTCGTCGAGGGCGCGATTGAGCTGACGGGCACGCTGCCGGGCCGGCTCAGCTTCGAAGAGATCGAGCTGACCGGTGGAGGCCGAGACGAGGCCGGCAGCGCCAATACCCACCAGGCGAACGGGTTCGCTCAGTGCGACCCGCGCCAACAGTGTGCACGCCGTCTGGGAGAGCACCGCACCGTCGTCGGTGGGCTCGCCGAGAGTGAGGCGCCGCGTGAGCAGCGGAAAGCCGCGCGGCCCGGGCCGTTCGCGGCGCCCGAGCTTGAGCTTCAGCACGACGCTGCGCGCCCGCAGGCCGTCGCGACGCAGACGCCGCGCCACGGCCTCCGCGTGGACGACGAGGGTCGACGCGAGAGTCTGCGCGTCTGAAACGTCGCTGCCGAAGGTGTTCTCTTCGCTGTAGGAGACCGGCTCCCGCCACGACTCGACCTCGCGCAGGTCTTCGCCGCGGGCGAGGCGCGCCACCGAGAGACCCCACGGCCCGAACTCGGCTTCCAGACGGCGCGGGTCGCTGCTGGCCAAGTCGCCGATGGTGTGCACCCCGAGCACTTCGAGGCGTCCACGCGCCACCGGGCCCACACCCCACAGGCGGCCCACCGGCAACGGCCTCAGAAACTCGCCCACGCGTTCGCTGGGCACCTCGAGCAGGCCGTCGGGCTTGGCGACGTCACTCGCGATCTTCGCCACCAGCTTCACCGGCGCGATGCCGACGGAGACGGCAAGCCCAGTTGTCTCGCGCACCGCGGCGCGCAGCTGCCGCGCAACCTCGACGGGCGGCCCGAAGAGCCGCTCGGTGCCGCTGATGTCGAGAAAGGCCTCGTCGAGAGAAATCCCCTCGACACGCGGGCTGAAGCGCTCGAATACCGCGAAGATGCGCCGGCTCTCGGCGCTATAGCGCTGCATGTCGCCACGCAGAAAGGCAGCGTCGGGACACAGCTTGCGGGCTTGGGCCGTCGGCATGGCGGAATGCACGCCAAAGCGCCGCGCCTCATAGCTTGCCGCCGAGACCACGCCGCGATCGCTGATCCCGCCGACGATGACCGGCCTGCCGCGCAGCTCCGGCCGATCGCGCTGTTCGACGGACGCGTAGAACGCATCCATGTCGGCGTGCAGGATGATGCGCATCGCGCCGCGAGTGTACCGCGGGTAAGCTCCCGCCCGGATGAGCGCAGAAGCCGAAGTCAGCGACCCGGGCCCCGCCACGGGTGTCACATGGGATCTCGCAGATCTCTACGCCGGGACCGACGATCCCCAGATCGACGTCGATCTCGACGCGGCGCTGGCCGAAGCGGAGCGCTTCGCCGCAGCACACCGCGGGGGGATCGCGGAGATCTCCGCCGCCGCCCTGGCCGAGGCCGTCGACGCGCTCGAAGCCATCCACACCCACGCGACCCGGGCGGCCGTATTCTCGCACCTGCTGTTCGCGGCGGACACGTCCGAGCAGCGCCACGGCGCGCTACTCCAGCGCGTGCAGGAGCGCTCGACCGAGATCCGCAACAAGCTGCTCTTCTTCGAGCTCGAATGGGTCGCCCTCGGCGAGCCACGCGCCGAAGCCCTGCTGGAAGATCCCGCGCTGGCGACGCGCCGGCACTTCCTGGGCGCTCTGCGTCGCTACCGCCCGCATGTGTTGAGCGAGCCCGAGGAACGCATTCTCGAGGAGAAGGCCAATACGGGCACCCGGGCCTTCGGGCGGCTCTTCGACGAGATGGTATCCGCCATGCGCTTTCGGCTTCGCCGTGGCGACGAGGAGACGGAGCTCGGCGAGGAAGAGACGCTCGCGCTTCTCTACCACCCCGATCGCGAGGAGCGGCGCGCAGCCTCGGAAGCGCTCACCGAGGGCCTCAAGGCCAACGCGCGTCCACTCACGTTCATCTTCAACACGCTGCTGCAGGACAAGTCGGTGGACGACCGGCTGCGCGCATATCCCTCGCCCATCGCGGCTCGCAACCTCGCGAACGAGATCGACGGCCCCGGCGTCGAGTCACTGCTTTCGGCGTGCGTGGCGCGCTACCCGCTGGTGGCGCGCTACTACCGGCTGAAGACGCGGCTGCTGGGCCTCGATCAATTGGAGGACTACGACCGCTACGCGCCGATGAGCGTCGATGGGCAGCTGCGGCCCTTCGACGAGGCGCGCAGCATCGTGCTCGGCGCCTACGGCGACTTTTCCAGCGAGCTGGCAGACGTGGCGGGCCAGTTCTTCGAACGCCGCTGGATCGACGCCGAGCTGCGCCCGGGAAAGCGTGGAGGCGCCTTCTGCGCCTCCACCATCCCCGACGCGCACCCCTACGTGCTGCTCAACTACACCGGCAACCTGCGGGACGTGATGACGGTGGCCCACGAGCTCGGCCACGGCGTGCACCAGTACCTGGCGCGCGAGCGAGGCCTCTTCGAGCAGGACACGCCGCTGACCACCGCCGAGACGGCCAGCGTTTTCGGAGAGATGCTGGTCTTCCGACGCCTGTTGCGGGAGGAGTCCGACCCGAAGGTCCGACTCGCTCTGCTCTGCGGAAAGCTCGAGGACGCCTTCGCCACGGTGTTTCGTCAGGTGGCGATGACGCGCTTCGAAGAGACGCTTCATGAAGCGCGGCGCACGGAGGGAGAGCTGCCCCTCGAGCGCATCAACGCGCTCTGGATGGACGCGAACCGCCCGATGTTCGAAGACTCGGTACATCTGCGTGACGACTACGCCTGGTGGTGGCTCTACATTCCTCACTTCGTGCACTCACCCTTCTATTGCTATGCCTATGCCTTCGGCGAGCTCCTGGTGCTGGCGCTGCTGCGGCGATACGACGAGGAGGGTGACGCCTTCGTACCGCGCTACCTCGAGCTGCTGCGCGCCGGCGGCTCGCACCCGCCCGAAGTATTGCTCGCGCGGGTAGGCCTCGACATCACCGATCCGGGCTTCTGGGACGGCGGCCTGGCGCTCCTCGAAGGCATGGTCGCCGAAGCCGAGAAGCTCGCCGACGCGACGCCCTAGAGCTCCCGCTCGATGCTCTCGGCGGCGCGCAGGCCACTGCTGACCGCGCCTTCCACGTGGGGACCCCCGAGGCTGTCGCCGGCGAAGGCGAGCCGGGGCGAGCGCTCCATGCGGTTGGCGAAGCGGGCGAGACGCTCGAGCTGGCCGCGGGCGAAGACGGCGTGGCCGGAGTCGAAGCGGTGGAGCAGCGCGCGAGTGGCGGGCGGCAACCGCAGCGGGGCACCTTCGAGCGTGGCGCGCAGCCAGGCCTCGGCCTCCTCGGCCCGCACACCCCAGAGCCGGTCTACCGCGTCGCCGCGTAGCTCGACCCGCACGCGATGCCCCACGCCGGGGTCGGAATGCACGGCGAGCTCGCTCACGTCGATACCACTCGCCCGCGGCACCAACACGCGGGTGGCGCGCAGCATCGGGCGTTCCTCGAGCAACAGATGCAACACCAGGGCGCGGCGCGTGCTCACCTGCTCGAAGAAGCCGCGCTCGTCGGGCGTGAGCTTCGGGCAGATCGCAGCCACCCGATCGCCGGGGACGGCCACCACGGCGGCATCGGCCACCACGCTGTGCGAGCGCCCGCGGGAGCGATAGCGCACCCGCGCACCGCCGGATTCGGTCTCGACGCTGTGCACGTCACAGCCGGCCCGCACCGGCAGCCCCGCGGCGAGCGCGCGGGCGAGCCGTGCCACACCGCCCTCGAAGCTCCACGCCGCGAGCCCCGCCCGCACGCGCTGGAGCAGGCCGTGCGCAAAGGCGTCGGACGCGTCGGCAGCAGCCACGCCGCCGGCCTCGCCGAGCAGCACCTCGACCCATGACGACCAGGCTTCCTCCCCCGCCGCTCGACACAGGACGCCGTCGCCCAGGCTGCGTTCGAGCGCTGCCGCGAGCTCCGGCGACGCGGCGCCGGGCGGCGCCGCTCGCCGCTGCACCTGCCAAGCGAGTCGCGCCAGGCCCACCAGAGCCGTCGCCGAGAGGTGCGGCGCGCCGCGCAGAGGGCGCGTCGGATCGACGCTGTGCAGACGTCCCCGCCACAGAAGCGCGACGGAGCCGGTCTGGGGCAGAGGAGCGAGCCCGAGCTTCGCCCCCAGGGACGCCACCTCGCCGTCCGCGCGGCGCAGCAGGGCGGCGCCGCGCTCGAGGCGATGAGCACCGGCGCGCTGGGCGCGCAGACGTCCGCCGAACTCGTGCTCGCGTTCGAGCACCTCGACAGCGTGCCCCTGGCGGCGCAGCTGCCAGGCACAGGCGAGCCCCGCAACGCCCCCTCCCACGACGACGATCGAGGCCATCCACCCTCCGCGCGTGACTCGTTAGTGGGCCGCTCCGTCGGAGCCCACGCCGCCGGCCCCGCCACCCAGCGCGCGCAGCGTGTTCACCAACGAGACGCAGAAACCCAGCGCGAAGACCAGCAGCAGGAAGCCAAAGCCGATCTGGCCGACGAGACTCCCGTCGGCCCAGGCGTCGAGCACCAGCTTGTAAAACAGCGCTCCGAGCGCCACGTAGAGATGCGTCGCCGCCAACCATTCGAGCAGGCTGCGCCCACGACCGGGATCGCTGAACGAAATGACCAGCCAGAGCAGCACGACCACGCCCAGGGCGCCGAAGCCGACGAGTCCGATGGGTCCAAGCCCCGCCATCTACGCGTCCGCACCGCGCACGTGGGCCAGCACCTTGGCCGCCAACTGGTCCGGCGTGAAACCGAAGTGCGCCGCCAGGTCCGCCAGCGGTGCCGACCTGCCGAAGCTCGGCACCCCGTGCACCAGACCGTCGGCTCCCACCAGCGCCCGCAGGCTCTCGCCGCGTGCCGCCTCGATGGCGACCAGCGGCGTTCCGTCGTTCGCGACCAGGCTGTTGCGGTACGCCTCGGGCTGTTCGAGAAAGAGCGACAGACACGGCAGCGACACCACCCGCGCCGGAAGGCCCTCGGCGCGCAGCTTCTCCGCCGTTTCGCAGGCCAGCTGCACCTCGGAACCCGTCGCCACCAGCACGACGCCCGTCTGGTCTCCCGGATCCTGAATGGCGTAGCCACCGCGCCAGACGTCCTCGGGGTGGAACGGCGCCTTGCGTTCTAGGGCCTTCACCTTCTGGCGCGTGAGTGCCAGCAGCGCCGGCCCCTCGGCCTTCTGCGCGATCCACGCCCAGGCCATGGCCGTCTCCATGCCGTCGGCGGGACGCCAGACCGCGAGATTCGGCATGGCCCGCAGCGAGTCGAGGTGTTCGACCGGCTGGTGCGTCGGCCCGTCCTCCCCGAGGAAGATCGAGTCGTGGGTGAAGACGAAGGTCGACTTCACTCCCATCAACGCTGCGAGTCGCAGCGACGGCCGCATGTAGTCGCTGAAGATGAGGAAGGTGCCGCAGTAGGGGCGGAACGTGCCGTCGAGCGCCATGCCGTTGGTGATGGCACCCATGGCGTGCTCACGCACACCGAAATGGATGTTGGCTCCGGCGAACGGATCGTCGCCCTGCCCCACGCTCCCGCGCTCCTTCAGGATGGGGGGCGCGCCGGAGCCGGCGAGATCCGCCGACCCGCCGACGAAGTACGGCGCCTGCCCGGCGAGCCTCTCCAGCACCTTGGCGCCGTGCTTGCGCGTGGGCTCGTCGATTCCGGAGAGCCCTTCGGCGAGGATCTCCCCCAGGTTCGACGGCAAGGCCCCGGCTCGCGCCGCATCCCACCCTTTCGCCGATTCGGGGTTCGCCGCACGCCAGGGCTCGAGCTGCGCATTTCGCTCCGCAGCCTCGGCCTGCTTCTCCCGGGCCCGCACGGCACACCACTCCGCGACGTCATCCGGAACCAGGAACTCCGGCTGCAGGGGCCAGCCGAGGGCTTCCTTGGTGAGTCTCACCTCGTCGCCGCCGAGCGCCTCGCCGTGGGCCTTCGAGGTATCGGCGCGGTTCGGACTTCCGAAGCCAATCGTCGTCCGCGTGATGATCAGCGACGGCCGTCCGGTCTCCGCCCGCGCCACCTCGAGCGCCACGCGCAGGCCCTGCCAATCTTGCCCGTCCACCTGCTGCACGTGCCAGCGCTGCGCCGCGAACCGCTGCTCGACATCTTCGCTGAACGAGATGTCGGTGCGACCGTCGATGGTGATCTGGTTGTCGTCGTAGAGGAAGATCAAGTTGCCGAGCCCGAGGTGACCGGCGAGCGAGCCGGCTTCCGACGAGATGCCTTCCATCAGGTCGCCATCGCCCACAATGCCGTACACGAAGTGGTGCCCCGGCCCGTCCTCGCCACCCGGGAAGTGCGACGCCGTCATGCGCGCAGCAAGTGCCATGCCGACGCTGTGGGCAAAGCCCTGACCCAGCGGGCCGGTGGTCACCTCGACGCCCGGTGTATCGCCATACTCGGGGTGCCCGGGCGTCTTCGAGCCGAGCACGCGGAAGTCTTGCAGGTCTTCGAGAGAGACGTCGAAGCCGAACAGATGCAGCAGCGAGTAGAGCAGCATCGACGCGTGCCCGTTCGAGAGCACGAAGCGATCGCGCAGCGGCCAGTCCGGGTTGGCGGGATCGAAGCGCAGGTGCTGGTCCCAGATCTCGAAGGCGGCGCGGGCGAGGCCCATGGGCGCACCCGGGTGACCGCAGCCGGCGCGTTCGATCGCGTCGACGGCAAGGAAACGGATGGAGTTCTCGATGCGTTCACGCAGCTGCGCGTTGGGCTCGGTCATCGGTGCTCCGACGGAGGCACGGGGGGAGCAGAGGACGCGCACAGCTTACCGAGCGGGAGCCAGAATCGAAACCGGCGCCCCGCCGGCCGGTCAAACTGCGTTCGGCACCCGGCGGGGCTCCCGGCACAGCGGGCCTCTCCACAGCCAGCGGAGGCTGGCGAGGGCTAGCGGCTTCGCCCGCCGGCGTCGCGCCGCTCGAGGAAGCTGAACCAGCCCGATTCGGCGTTGGCGGGGTCCTCGAGCCAGATCGACTGGAGCCGGTAGCTCGAGGCCACGGCATCTGCGTAGCTGTCCGGCACCTCGATCGCTTCGGGCTTCGTCTCGCGAAGCTCACGGGTGAACATGAAGTAGGTGGGCTGCCTTTCGAAGAGCCGCCACAGGTCGCGCCGGTCGTGGCCAGCGTAATCGCCCCCCACAGCATGGACCGCCGCGCTCTGGTGCGCGATCTGTGGATCGACCAGGCCGTGGGCTCCGTACACCCGCAGGCCCGAGAACCAGCCCATGGCCCCTATGGCATCCGTGGCCACGCTGGCCGATGCAGACTCGGCGCGTCTCGCGAAGCCTTCCGCGATACGCGTCAGCCGCGCCACGTGCCAGCGCTCCGTCTCGACGCCGCGGTAGTTCCCGTGCATGCGCGGAGGCACGTCGAAGACGAAGGCTTCGAGGGGCGTCGAGTGGAGCAGCGTGCCGAGCGCGCCGAAAGCGAGCGTCCCCGCTGCGGCGGCGCGCAGCCACACGGATCCGTGCTGAGCCGAGCGGACCAGCTGGCGCAGGCGGGACGCAAGCAAGAGCGCCAGCACCGGCAACGCCGGAACGGCGAAGCGGTACATGGCCATGTAATCGCCGCCGACGGCCACGACATAAGCCGTCCAGGCGACGACGAACGCGCTGGCCAACACGAAGAACGGATCCCGCGGGCCGAAATGCGGCCAGACCCGCCCGGCCCAGCTGGCGAGGACGAGCGCCGGCAGCCACGGCGCCGCGTAGTGCAAGACGAAGTAGCCGAGGTAGGCGGCACCTCGCTGTGCCTGAGCCAGACCGCCGCCGGTCTTCGCGTAGAAGGTATTCGGCAGCGGGTAGCCAAAGGTGTACCAGCGCCACAGGAAGTAGGCCCCGTACGCGAGCGCGAGAGCCGCGACGCTCCTCGCCAGCCTTGCGCGCTCTCCGCGCAGCCCCAACGCCGCCGCGAGGGGAAGCAGCACGCCCGCAACGAGCAGGCCCTCGGGCCGAGTGAGCGCGGCGAGCAACAGCGCCCCCATCAACGCAAACCGATCGCCCGCGTTTCCGTCGCGGGCCCAGCCAGCCGCATGATTCAACGCCGCGAAGCTGAGCGCCGTAAAGGCGAGCGTCTCCAGCCCGGCGCCCGCCCAGGCCGCAAACGGCCCGCTGATCGCGAGCAGGCCCATCGGCAGCAGCGCCCAACGCCGCTTCCAACCGAGGCCACGAGCGACGAAGCCCGTGTTGGCGAGCGCCGCGAGCCCGGCCAGGGCGCCCACCACCTGTGCCGCCCGCGGCACGTCCCAGTCGAAGCGGACGAATAGCGAGGTCAGCAAGACCCACAGGAAATTCGTGTAGCCCTCGACCGGCGGCTCGCCGGGGTTCCAGACCAGGCCCAGACCCTGGGCCAGGTGCCGCGCATAGCGAAAGCTGATGAACGCATCCTCGGCCACCCCGGCGAGCCACCACACGTGGACGAGGTAGAGAAAGGCGATGGCCGCACCGGCCACGCTCCAGGCCCGCGCGCTCATGGGGCTAGCATCGCACAAAGCACGGGCGTTCCGGCACTCGGGCCGCGAGATCCCCGTGCCGCTCGGCGGGTTGTCTGGCCCGCTCCGCTATCCAGCCGCTGGACGCCTCGGGTGTCGGCCATTCGGACAGTCTGATCGCACTTCGCGGTCGAACGCAGCGCGGCGCACGGGATCGAGAATCGCCGGTCCCCAGCACACTGGCGCCTCTGTGATGCCCAGAGGCGGCCTATCGAAGAATTCAACTTCAACGAGATGCAGGAATGCCTGCGGGACACTTCCCCTGAATAACTCGTTCGATCCTATCACTCAGTGAGGATCGATCTGAGGGGGGAAGATCAGCGGCCACCAAATGGAAGCGCCAAGGGGCCGACGATCGGACAATTCGGACCACCTCGGACACGTCGACGGACGCTCTGTCAAACGTTATGCGCGCCTCGCGAATTCTGCCGTCGTGGACGTTCTGATCCCCAAAAGGCGCTGAGTCGGCGCTGGGCGCTCAGGGCGACTCGCCATGGTCGGGGTGGTGGGATTCGAACCCACGACGCTGACCCCCCAAAGATCAGGCTCTGGCCGCTGAGCTACACCCCGACGAGGCAGCAGTCTAGCGCGCGCCGCGGCGCCGCCCGCTCTTCTGGACCGTTCGGGTGGGTGGGGTCGCCGAAGCTACCGCTGGGGTCGAGGGCGGGAGCCCGGCCTGCGGCCGCTTCCACGTCTCATTGGACGCTACCGCTGGGGTCCCGCGCTATGCTGCCGAACCCATGTCTTCCGGAAAGAGCCTCCTCGACAAGGTCTGGAATGCCCACGCCGTCCGCGAGCTGCCGAGCGGCCAGAGCCAGCTCTTCGTCGGGCTCCACCTGATCCACGAGGTCACGAGCCCGCAGGCCTTCGCCATGCTGCGCGAGCTGGGGCTGCCGGTGCGCTTCCCCGAGCGCACCTTCGCGACCGTGGACCACATCATCCCGACCGCCTCCCAGGCGCGGCCGCTGGCCGACTCGCTGGCCGAGGAGATGCTGGTGAGCCTCGAGAAGAGCACCCGCGAGGCGGGCATCCCCTTCTTCGATCCGGCGAGCGGCAAGCAGGGGGTGGTGCACGTCATCGGGCCCGAGCTGGGCCTCACCCAGCCCGGCATGACGATCGCCTGTGGCGACAGCCACACTTCCACCCACGGCGCCTTCGGCGCGGTGGCCTTCGGCATCGGCACGAGCCAGGTGCGCGACGTGCTCGCCACCCAATGCCTGGCGATGGCCCGGCCGCAACTCCGGCGCATCGACGTCACCGGTAAGCTCGCGTCGGGGGTGTACGCCAAGGACGTGATCCTCACGATCATTCGCCAGCTCGGCGTGAAGGGTGGCGTCGGCTACGCCTACGAGTACGCGGGCCCGGTGATCAAGGCCATGACGATCGAGGAGCGTCTCACGGTCTGCAATATGTCGATCGAGGGCGGCGCGCGCTGCGGCTACGTGAACCCGGACGCCACCACCATCGAGTACCTGAAGGGGCGCGAGTACTCTCCGTCCGGCGCCGAGTGGGAGCCCGCAACGCGACATTGGCTCGGCATGGCGAGCGACGCCGACGCCCATTACGACCACATCGTCGAGATCGACGGCAGCCGGCTCGCACCGTCGGTCACCTGGGGCATCCACCCCGGTCAGAGCGTCGCCATCGACGAGTGCCTGCCGCGTCTGGCCGACGCGCCGCGCGAGGCTCAGCCGGGCCTCGCGGAGGCATTCGACTACATGGGGCTGCGCCCGGGGGAAAAGATCGCCGGCAGCAAGATCGACGTGGCGTTCATCGGCTCGTGCACCAACGGCCGCATCTCGGATCTGCGCGAAGCCGCACGGGTTGCGAAGACGGGCCAGGTCGCCAGCGGGGTGCGCACCCTGGTCGTGCCGGGCTCCCAGGCGGTGGCCCGTGAGGCCGAGGCCGAAGGCCTGCCGGAGATCTTCCGCAGCGCCGGCTTCGATTGGCGCGAGGCGGGCTGCTCCATGTGCCTGGCGATGAACCCCGACAAGCTCGTCGGCCGCGAGCTGTGCGCCTCGTCGAGCAACCGCAACTTCAAGGGCCGCCAGGGCTCGCCCACCGGGCGGACGCTGCTGATGTCGCCGGCCATGGTGGCCGCCGCCGCGATTCGCGGCGAGGTGACCGACGTGCGAGAGGTGATCTGATGTCTGCCAGCAACATCACACGGGTCGCCGGGCGCGGCTGCGCGCTGCGCGGCAACGACATCGACACCGATCGCATCATTCCGGCGCGCTTCCTGCGCTGCGTCAGCTTCGACGGACTCGGCGAACACGCCTTCGAGGACGACCGCGAGCAGGCGAAGGGCGATCACCCCTTGGACGACGAGCGCAACCGGGGTGCCGCCATCCTCGTGGTGGACCACAACTTCGGCAGCGGCTCGTCTCGCGAGCACGCGCCCCAGGCGCTGACGCGCCGCGGCTTCAAGGCCTTCGTCGGCGGCTCGTTCGCCGAGATCTTCGCCGGCAACTGCGTGGCGTTGGGGCTGCCCTGCGTGACCCTCGACGACGACGACCGCAGCCAGCTGATGGACTCGCTCGAGCTCGATCGCAACCAGGAAGTGGTGGTCGATCTCGAAGCGCGCACGGTGACGTCCCGGAGCGGCCGCATGACCTGCGGGGTGGCAGACGGCGCGCGTCAGCAGCTGCTCGGCGGCAGCTGGGACGCGACGGCGGTGCTGCTCGAGGCGGGCGAGGCAATCGAAGCGACCGCGGCCAAGCTGCCCTACGTGAGCGGCTACGCACCCTGAGCCGCCCTGGCGGGCTGCGCCGGCCGATCACTCCGACGCCGGCAGCGGACGCCGGGTCAGTACAAACTCCTCCACCGGCTGGCCCCCGATCAGGTGCTCCTGGATGATGCGCTCGAGTACCTCGGGCGTGCAGCCGCCGTACCAGATGCCTTCCGGGTAAACGACCGCTACCGGCCCACGCATGCAGATCCGCAGGCAGTTGGCCTTGGTGCGGTAGACACCGCCCGCCCCCACCAGCTCGAGCTCCACGAGCCGTGCCTTCAGGAACTTCCACGACTCCAGGCTCGCCTCCTTGCGCGAGCACTTGGGCTCGCTCTGATCGCAGCACAGAAAGATGTGCCGCCGGATCTTCTCGATCCCCAGATCGTCGATGGTCTTGCGCAGAAGCTCGTCCGACATACGAAGACAAGACTAGCATCTTAGCGATAGCGTTCAGTGAGAATCGGCCGCTGCGGAGCAGAAGGCCCCGCTCAGCGCCCCTCGAACTTCGCGTCGCGCTTCTCGAGGAACGCGCCGATGCCTTCGATGCGATCCTGGGAGCCGAACACCGTGGCGAAAGCCACCTGCTCGAGGGCATGGGCGACGCGCACGTCCGCGCCCTGCCCCTCCTGCATCACGCGCTTTGCGACGGAGACCGCGAGCGGACCGCGGGCCGCGATCGCTTCGGCGGCGGCGAGAGCCTCGTCGAGCAGCCCGTCGGCGGGGAACACGCGGTTCACGAGACCGATGCGCTGCGCCGTCTCCGCATCGACGGGCTCGCCGGTCAGCACCAGCTCCTTGGCCCAGGCGACACCGACGCGACGCACCAGCCGGCTCGTACCCCCGAACCCCGGGATCAGACCGAGCTTCACCTCCGGCTGCCCGAAGCGCGCCTTGTCGGAGGCGTAGATCCAGTCGCAGGCCAGCGCGAGCTCGCACCCCCCACCGAGCGCCACCCCGTTCACCGCGGCAATGGTGGGGATCGGCAGCTCTTCGAGGGCCGCGCAGGCGGCATGACCGCGGCGACTGAAGCGCTCGGCGAAGAGCACATCCTTGCCGCTCATCTCGGCGATGTCGGCCCCAGCTGCGAAAGCGCGGCCCTCGCCGGTCAACACCAGCGCGCGAACTTTCGTATCCGAGGCGACCTCACTGCACGCATTCTGGATGCCGGTCAAGGTGGCCGTATCGAGCGCGTTCAACGCGTCCGGACGAGCGAGTGTCACCAGCGCGACTGCACCGCGCATCTCCTGGCGAATCGATTCCATGCCGCGCTCCCACCGTGTCGGGGCGCGATCCTATCACAGCGCCGACGGACCACTGCGGCCGGGCGCGCGTGATAGCCTGTTCCCCTTTCCCGGAGGTTCGACATGCAGGCTTCCTCATTCGCGGCCCGCTGGGCCTTGCGACTGGGCAGCGTCGCGCTCGCGCTGCTCGCCATCGGTCCGCTGCTCAACCAGCTCGGCGCAACCGCGCCGATGGGGGGCTTCACGGTGTTTGGCCTGGGGCTGCTGCTCGGCGTCGCGGCACTGGTGCTCTCACTCGTCGGCATCCTGCGCACCGGCGCCAGCAGTGGACGCAGTGGGCGAACACAGGCGCTCGCCGGCCTCGCCTGCGGCATCGCCGTAATCGCGGTACTGATATTCGCCGGCCGCGGCGGCGAGGGGGCGCCCCCGATCAACGACATCACCACGGACCCCGACGACCCGCCGCAGTTCGTCGCGATCCTCGAGCTGGAGCAGAATCGGGGGCGTGACATGAGCTACCCGGGTGAGGAGTTCGCGGCGCAACAGCGCGCCGCCTACACGGATCTCGCGCCACTCGAGATCGCGAAGCCGCCGGCCCAGGCGCTTGCCGACGTGCGCGCGGCAGCCAGAGCGCTCGGCTGGGAGATCGTCGCCGAAGACGCCGCCCGCGGGCGCCTCGAAGCCACCCACACCACAGCCATCTTCCGCTTCGTCGACGACGTGGCGGTACGCGTGCGTGCTGACGGCAGAGGGTCGCGAATCGACGTGCGCTCGAAGTCTCGAGACGGTCGCGGCGACATCGGCGCCAACGCCGCGCGAATCCACGCCCTACGCGACGAACTCTTGCGCTGAGAGCCCGGAAGCAACGCGGGCGTGGGGAGCTCCAGGCGCCGAGGAGCGCCGCCGCTGCGCGCGCAGCGTCAGCCGTCGATGCCGAGGACCGCACAGGCCGTCGCGCGCGCCCAGCGGTAGTCGGCCTTGCCACTCGGGGCTCGCTCGATCGAGTCGAGGAAGACGAAGGCCTTGGGCAGCTTGTAGGCAGCGAGGTGCTTGCTCATCTCCTCGCACAGCGAAGCCTCGCTCGGGGCCTTCCCCTCGCGCACCCGGACGATCGCCGTCACCTGCTGACCCCAGCGCTCGTGGGGCGTACCCACGACGACGGCATCGTAGACGTCCGGGTGGTGCTTGAGCGCGTGCTCCACTTCTTCGGCAAAGACCTTCTCCCCGCCGCTGTTGATCGTCACCGAGTCGCGGCCCAGGAGCACCAATGTGCCGTCCCGCTCGAGCGACGCCCGATCGCCCGGCACGACATAACGCACGCCATCGATCACCGGGAAGGTCGCCGCCGTCTTCTCCGGATCGCCGAGATAGCCGAGAGGGACATTTCCCTTGCGCGCGAGCCAACCACGCTCGCTGGAGCCGGGCTCGAGCACGCCGTCGAGGCTATCGCGCAACACGACGTTGTCCGGGTTCATCTCGAAGTCGCCGGTGGTGGCCCGGCGATCCCGCGACGTCCTCTGCGAGGCCTGCTGCCCGCTCTCCGAGGAACCGAGCGAGTCGAGGATCTTGAGCCACGGCAGCTTGTCCAGAAATTCCTGCTTGAGCGATGCGGTGAGGATGGCGCCGCCCGTGGTGAGCAGGCGCAAGGAGGATGCATCCCAACCGCCGCTGCACAGCTCGTCGAGCAGTGGACGGCCGAACGCATCGCCGACGATGGTCAGCGCGGTGACCTTTTCGCGCTCGACCGTCGCCCAGATGTCCTTCGGATCGAGCCGCGCTGGATCGGACTGCACCACCACACAGCCGCCCACGTACCACATGTTGAAGACGACCCAGTGCGCGGCACCGTGCATGAAGGGCGGCGCCGGCAACGCCCGCGGTCCGCCGCGCAGCGCGCGCTCGACGATCTCGTCGAGACTCCGCGGCGGCCCGGTGGTGAGGGCCGCGCGAAACACATCTTCCTGCCGCCACAGCACGCCCTTCGGCATCCCCGTCGTGCCGCCGGTGTAGAGCACGTAGAGATCATCGGGCGAGAGATCTCGGGGCGGCAGCGCGTCGGCCTCGGCGAGCGCAGCCTCGTAGTCCAGAGCGCCGGGCAGCAACGCCTCGCCGGAGCCGTCGTCGACCTGGAGCCAGAGACGCACATCGGGCAATCGATCCCGGATGCGCGCCAGGTTCGGTGCGAAGGTCGCGTGATACACCACCGCCCGGGCCGATGCGTTGTCGAAGAGATAGATCAGCTCTTCGTCGACGTAGCGGTAGTTCACATTGAAGGGCGCGCAGCGGGCCTTGAAGGCGCCCAGCATCCCCTCGAGATACTCGTTGCCATTGTGGAGGTAGAGCCCGACGAAATCCTGCCCCGACTCCCAGCCCCTCAACTCCCCGCGCTCGCGACGAAGGCCAAGGCCGTGGCGACGCAGCACGTCCGCCAGGCGTCGCGTTCGATCCGTGAGCTGCGCCCAGGTAAAGCGCCGGTCGCGAAACACCAGGGCCTCGCGCTCCGGCATGGCCGCGGCGATGGCTTCGTGCACCTGTCCCAGATTCGGCATCGGGTCTCCCGTTGGCGAGGCGCAGCTTACGCGAAGCGGTAGTGACGACTCAACCTCGGGTGCAGAGACGCTCGAGGGCGATCCATGCATCCCAGGTCCGCGCCGCACGCTCGTCGGACGCGTCGCCGAAACCTCCGTCATCGGCCTGCTCCAGCAGCAGTGCCGCAGTCAGCTCATCCGCTTCGAAGCGGGCTCCCGGCAGTGCCGGCGCGTCGCACCAGACGAGTACGCGGACGGTGCGCACGGCAGAGAAGCGTCGCGCGCGGAACCCGCGTTCGAGCTCACGGCCGCACCACTGGAGGATCTCGTCGGACGCTTCGTGCGAAAGATTGGCAAAGGTGTGCGCGTAGGCCGCAACATTGCCCCAGCGAAAGCCCTGCACGAGATCCGGCGAAAAACGCTCCGCGAGCCAGTCTCCGGCGGCGTCCAGCAGATCGAGGCTGGCGCACGGCGACTTCGCCAGATGCCCGGCGATCATGCCGGTCTCGAACACGGCCTCTTCCTCTCGGATCGCCGGACCCCAATGCCCGGTTGGGTCCTGCAGCTCGGCGAGCCGCGCGGTCACACGCGATGCCGCCGGGCTCTCGAGCTCGCGAAGGTCGTCGAGAAAGCCGAGGGCACAGCGCAGCTCGCTGGCCGAAGCGGTCGCCACGTCGCGCGTCAAGTCATCGAAAAAACCAGCGGCTGCAGCCCGCCCCTCACGGGCGGCGAAGGCCGCACACTCGACCCCCTGCGCAAGCGCACCGAGATACGAGGCCGCGCGCTCGCGTGCGTCGCTCACCTCGGACATCACGCTTCCAACAGAAAGCCGGTCAGGTACGCACCCTCCGGGTGATCGAGCGCCACCGCATGATCCACCGGCTGACCGAGCTGAGCCAGTACCCGCAGCGGCCGGGCAGCGTCGACAGAGGCCCCGAAGATGACCTTGCGAAACAGCTCTGCACCCATGTGGTGGGAGCAGGAGAACGCGAGCAGTCGCGCACCGGGCGAGGCGCGGCGCAGGGCGTGCAGGGTCACGTCCTTGTAGGCACGCGCGGCGCGCCGCACATCACCCCGGTTGCGCGCCAACGGCGGCGGGTCCACCACGATCAGGTCATACTCGCCCTCATCCTCCCGCACGAAACCAAAAGCATCCTGGCGCACCAAGCGCAGGGCGTCCGCAGGCAGCCGACCCTCGAGATGCTCGGCGGCCAGGGCCAGCGCCGGCTGCGACGAATCGACCGCCGTCACGCTGCGGGCGCCTCCGACCGCCGCGGCCACGCTGAAGCCACCGGTGTAGGCGAAGAGATCGAGCATCCGGCGGCCGTCCGCCAGACGTTCGACGAGATCCCGCGCGTCGCGCTGATCGAGATAGAAGCCCGTCTTCTGCCCGTCCACGCAGTCGACGCGGTAGCAGCGGCGGCCCTCGCGAATGGGCACGGGTGCCGACGGCAGTTCGCCCCAGAGCACCCCCTGCCGGGTCGGCATGCCCTCGCGCCGCGCGGCGGCGGCATCCGGGCGTTCGTAGCCGGCCGCGGCGCCGGTCGCTTCGCACAGCGCATTCGCGATCGACTCGCGCCGCGCGAGCATGCCCGCCGACATGAGCTTCACCACGACCACATCGCCGTAACGATCGGCGACGAGCCCCGGCAGACCGTCCCCCTCGGCGTTCACCAGACGCACGGCGTCGGTGTCACGCAGCAGCGGCTCATCGTTCCGCCGCGCGACGGCAACCGCTATGCGCTCGGCGAGCCAGCCCTCCGCAGGCTCATCCTTGCCGAAGGCCACCAGACGCACCCGCAGCTGTGAAGCCGGCGACAGGTACCCGAAGCCCAATACCTCGCCCCCGTGCGAGAGCACCCGCACCCAGGCGCCTGGCTGTGCGGCCGCCGCCGGCGCGACATTGGCCACGGCTCCAGAGAGGATCCAAGGATGCCGTCGCAACACCGAGCGCTCGCGGCCGGCGTGCAGGATCACGTCCATCGCGCTCTGCCCTTTCGAAGACGGGTTACAGTAGCATCCGCGAGACCCGCATGACCCAATCGACTCGCACGTCGAACCGCCTCGCCGAAGAGACCAGCGCCTACCTCCGGCAGCACATGCACAACCCCGTCGATTGGCGGCCGTGGGGCGAAGAGGCCTTTCGCACGGCGCGCGAACTCGACCGCCCCGTGCTCGTCTCGATCGGCTACAGCGCCTGTCACTGGTGTCACGTGATGGAGCACGAGTCCTTCGAAGATCCCGAGACAGCGGAGATGATGAACGCGCACTTCGTGAGCGTGAAGGTGGATCGCGAAGAGCGCCCCGACGTGGACCAGATCTACATGGACAGCGTCATCGGCATGCACGGCCGCGGAGGCTGGCCGCTCACGGTCTTCTGCAAACCCGACGGCACACCCTTCTACGGCGGAACCTACTTCCCGCCGGAGCCGCGCCACGGCATGCCGGCATTTCGCGAGGTGCTGACCGGCATCGACGACCTGTGGCGCAACCGACGCCAGCAGGTCGAGCGCAACGGCAACCAGATTCTCTCCGGCCTCGAGCGCCGGCCGAGCGGCCCGACGAGCCGGGCGCCGGGGATCGAGAGTGCGCGGCAGGCCGCGCTGAAGCTGTTACAGCAGGCGGATCCCGAGCACGGCGGTTTCGGTCGGGCGCCGAAATTCCCGACACCCACCAGCCTCCAGCTGCTGCTCGGCGCCATCGACGTGCTGCCCGAGACAAAGGCCCGGGAAGCCCTCGACCACGTGGTGCTCACCTGTCACGCGATGTCGCGTGGCGGTATCTATGACCAGCTCGGCGGCGGCTTTCACCGCTACAGCGTCGACGCGACCTGGCTCGTGCCGCACTTCGAGAAGATGCTCTACGACCAGGGGCAGCTGTTGTCGGTCTACGCCGAGACCTACCGGCGAACTGGCTGCAGCGACGCCGATCTACTCTGGCCGATCCGGGAGACCGCCGACTTCCTGCGCCGGGAAATGACCGGCGAGGAGGGAGGATTCGTCGCCAGTCTCGACGCGGACAGCGAGGGCCAGGAGGGCACCTTCTACGTCTGGACCCCCTCGCAAGTGGAAGCCGCGCTGGGACCCGACGCGGCGCCGGGATTCTGCAGCGCCTATGACGTCACGGATCGCGGCAACTTCGAGCACGGCACGACGGTGCTGCGGAATCGCGCCCAGAACCCCCGGGAGCACTTCGCCGCCGAGCGCAGGCAGCTCCTCGACGCGCGCCGCAGGCGTGTGGCGCCGGGCACCGATACCAAGCGGATCACCGCCTGGAACGCGCTCGCCATTTCGGGCCTCGCGCGCGCCGCGAGCCTGCTCGACGACGCGACGCTGCTCGATTGTGCCTGCCGCGCGGCCGACTTCGTGCTGGCACACTCCCACGACGCCGACGGCCGCCTGCTGCGAATCTGGAACGCCGGGCGCGCACACGTCAACGGCTTCCTCGACGACCACGCGGCCTGGCTGGAGGCACTGCTCGAGCTCGACCGGGCAGGCGCCGGCCCGGAGTATCGCGCACACGCCGTCCGCACCGCCGACGCGATCGCGGCCTACTTCTTCGATCCCGATCAGTCCGATCTCTTCCTCACCCCGAACGACGGCGAGACACTGGTGCACCGCCCGCGGACGGATCACGATGGCGCCGCGCCCCATTCCACCGGCCTGGCCACGCTGGGTCTGCTGCGGCTCGCGACGCTCACAGGTCGCGACGATCTGCGCAGCGTGGCGGCGCGCGTGCTCGCCACGCACGGGTTCGTGCTGGAACGCACGCCGGAAGCTTTCCCGACGTTGGCGCGTGCGACACTCCTCTTCGAACGAGGCGGCTCGGTGGCGCTCGTCATCGGCGCGCCCAGCGCCGCCAAAACGCGCGAGTTGGCCGCTGCGGCACGCCGCGCACTGGGTCCAGACGACGCGATCGTCGTGACGGCCCCGGGCGAAAGGCCGCAAGGCGTCGCCACCAGCTGGTTCGAGGGCCGGGAAGCCCGGGACGGGCGACCGACCGCCTACATCTGCCGGGGCTTCACCTGTTCGCCGCCGACCTGCGATCCCGACGCCATCGCACCCCTCGCGGCGCCTGCATGATCGCTCGCATCGGCTGCCACCCGATTGGAGCCGTCCAATTTGCTAGGGTGCGGCTTCCCGACGGCAGGGAGGCTGCAATGACCGGTCCGCGAGACGAATCGAAGTACGGCCGTGGCCATGACGACGGCCTGGAGCCGCTCGAGCCGCTCGATGTTGCCGGCGCCGACAGCATCGACGCGCTGGTGCGCGGCATGAGTCGCACCGCTTTCGGCGGGCGCCAGCTCGGCGAAGCCGCCGACGTGCTGGAGGCGATGGTGCGCGATCGCGGCTGCTTCCGCGTGCTCACGATCTCTGGCGCCATGACCATCGCAAAGCAGAGCCTGCTCATCTGCGAAATGATCGAACGCGGCTGGGTGCAGGCGATCGTGAGCACCGGCGCACTGATGACCCACGGCCTCTCGGAAGCCGCCGGCAAGCTTCACTTCAAGCATCGCCCGGACATGCGCGACGAAGATCTCTACGAGCGCGGCTACAACCGCGTCTACGACACGATCGAGTTGGAGAAGAATCTCGACGACGTCGAGCGGATCCTGCAACAAGCACTCGACGGCCTCGAATCCGATACGGTCCTGTCCAGCCGTCTCATCTGTCAGCGCATCGGGCAGTGGCTCGCGCAGCACGCGGAAGGCCGCGCCTGCCTCGCTGCGGCGGCGCACGCGGAAGTGCCGATCTACGTACCGGCTTTCACCGATTCTGAGCTGGGCCTCGACCTCTCGATCTTCAACCACATGCGGCGCAGTCGCGGAGAGGCGCCGTTGGCCTTCGACCCCTTTCTCGACCTGGACGATTTTGCCGACCGGATCCGCGCCCACGAGACCCTCGGCATCTTCACCATAGGCGGCGGCGTGCCGCGCAACTGGGCGCAGCAGGTGGGCCCCTACCTCGAAATTTTGCGCGTGCGTTTGAAGAGCCCGGAGCCGGTGCGCCGCTACAAGTACGCGGTGCGCATCTGCCCCGAGCCCGAGCATTGGGGCGGGCTCTCGGGCTGCAGCTACGAAGAAGGCATTTCCTGGGGGAAGTTCGTGCCGCTGGCCGACGGAGGACGCTTCGCCGAGGTGCCCGCCGACGCGACGATCGCCTGGCCCCTGATCGTGCGCGCCGTGATGGAGCGTCTCGGCGTCTGACGCCCGTCCTTCGCCGGCGTCACTCCGGCGAGAGCTCTGGTAGTCTGCACCCGATGCCCTCGGATTCGATGCGCGCGGTTCAGTGTTCGGGCCCCGGCCGGCTCGAGCAGGCTCGGCTGCCGATCCCAGAGCCCGGGCCCGGCGAGGTGCGGGTGCGCATCGCGGCCTGCGGGATCTGTGGCAGCGACATGCACCTGCTGCCGTTCGGCTACGCGGGCCAGTGTGTGGTGCCGGGACACGAGATGACCGGCGAGGTCGACCTGCTCGGCGACGGCGTCGCGGGCCTGGCCACCGGCGACCGCGTGGTCGTCGAGCCGCTGCGCTCCTGCGGAGCGTGTCCGCCGTGCCATCGCGGCCAGCACGCACTCTGCCCGGAGAGCCGGCTCCTCGGCATACACATCGACGGCGGCTTCGCGGAATACGCCTGCGTGCCCGCGCAGCGGCTCTACCCGATTGCGCGACGCATCCCCGCGCGGCTCGCCGCACTGGCGGAGCCGATGGCGGTCGCGATTCACGGTCTCGACCGCGGCAACGTCAGCGGCGATTCGAAGGTTCTCGTGTTGGGCGCCGGCACCCTGGGCCTGCTGGGCACCCTGGCCGCCCGTGAGCGCGGCGCCGAGGTGTGGGTCAGCGCCCGCTACCCGCACCAGGCCGATCTCGCTCGAGCGTTCGGCGCCACGCGCGTGTTGAGCGAAGCCGAGAGCAGCCTCGAGGCACTCGACGCCCTGCGCGGCGAAATCGACTTCAGCTGCGTGCTCGAGTCCGTCGGCAGTGGCGGCAACACGCTGCCACTGGCCGCGGCGGCGGTGGCGCCCGGCGGATGCATCTCGATTCTCGGCATCTTCATCGAGCCGATCGAGCTGAACCCCGCGCTGCTCTTCTTCAAAGAGGTCACGCTGGCGTGGTCGAACTGCTACCAGCAGGGCCGGGCGCCAGCGGACTTCGCCGAGGCCGTGCGCCTGATCGAGGCGCTCGCGGACACGCTCGAGCCGATCACCACGCACCAAATCGCGCTCGACGAGATCGAACGAGGCTTCGCAATCGCTGGCGACCGCAGCTCCGGCGCCGTCAAGGTGAGCGTCCTGCTCTGACGGCCGGCGCGGCGCGCGGTCAGGCCAGCAGCGTCCAGTCTTCGAACGCTGAGCTCGACTCCTCGGCCACGATTTCATCGATCTCGAGGCAGCGCCGCTGCGCTTGCGTGAAGCACATCGGGCACCGGCCGGAGCCCACCTTCACGAACATCCGACCGCCGCAGTCGCGGCACTCGTGCCGGCTGCGGCTGCCGGCCAGCACGCGCACGAGCCACGCCCCCTGGATCAGGTTCCTGTGTCCGCCGTTCAATTGAGCCATGTGGGCCTCCCGAGCATCTCAGACTGCAAGCACTCGTTGGGGGAGTGGCCTCGAGAGGTCCGCAGGTGACGGGGCGCACACGCAGCTCGCGGGCAACTTCGGGCGCCACCCACCCGCCGGCGGGCGCTTTGCGGTGCTGCCCAGCAGACCGCACGAGGGCGCTCCTGCAGCGCCCCCAGGAAATCGCCGCCCGGGGGTTCACTCCCGGCCAGAAGCGCCGATAATGCGGTCTACATGTCTCGCATCCTCGCCACCTGCTGCCTGCTGCTTTTGAGCTGGGGCCTGGGCTGTGGCACCCCCGCGCGCCGGGATCCCGGCGCCGTGGCCGCGGCCTACGCCGCGGCCGGCCGCTACGACGATGCCGCTCGCGAAATCGATCTGGCGGTGCGCGGCCACCCCCGGGACGTACCGCTGCGGCTCCGCGCGGCCGAGATTCACGCCCAAGCGGACCAGGCCGAGCGGGCCATCGATCACCTGGAAATCGTGGTCAACCAGCTGGCACCGCAGGACGCGGCCGCCTGGGTTCAACTCGCGGATCTCGAGCGCCAGCGCGAGAACGTGACCGACGCCTACGTGGCCTATCGCCGGGCCGCAGAGCTGGCACCGGACGACATCCGCGCAGTCTCGGGCCTGGCCCTCACCGCCGACAGCTTGGGCTTCGATGACGAAGCCCGGGACGCCTACGCACGTTGGGCCGAACTCGAGCGCCGCTACGAGCGCGAAGGCCCGCCCCCGGCCAACAGCCCCTTCTAGAGGCCATCTCATGAACCCCGACCGAGCCAGGCGCCTGGCGCTTCCCACGCCGGGCTGCGGGTCAGGCTCCTAAGCGAGCAGGCCCGGATCCCGGGACAGATCCTTGGTCAGATTCTTGTGGTGCGCCTCGAGGGTGCCGCCGCCGATTTCCAGCAACTTCGCGTCGCGCCACAACCGCTCCACCACATACTCGCCCATGTACCCATTGCCCCCGAGAACCTGGATGGCGGCGTCGGCGGCGCGCTTGGCCACCTGGGAGGCAAAGAGCTTGGCGGCGTCGGCGTCGATGCGCTGCCCGGTGGTGGTGAGATCGAAGCGTCGCGCCACGTCGTAGACGAGGCTCTCCGCCGCGCGGAACTCCGCGAAGCTCTCGGCAATGTGGCGCTGCACCTGACCGTGCTCGCGAATCGGCACGCCGAACGTCCGGCGTTGACTGGCGTACTGGAGCATCGTGCGCACGCTGCGCCGCGCAATCCCGACCGACTGCGCCGCCAGGCTCAGCCTCTCGATCTCGAGGTTGCGCATCATGGCGAGGGTGCCCTCGCCTTCCTCGCCCAGGCGGTTCTCGAGGGGCACGCGCACCGCATCGAACACCAGCTCGGCCGTGAACGACGCACGCATGCCCAGCTTGTCTCGCCATTTTTGGCCCAGGGCGAAGCCCGGCATGCCCTTCTCGACGAGGAACGCCGTAATGCTGCCATCCCCGGTTGCGGCGTACACCACGAAAGCGTCGCCGAGCGTCGCGTCGTCGATGCCTCCGTTCGTGATGAACGTCTTGCGGCCGTCGACCACATAGGCGTCGCCTTCACGGCGGGCACGCGTCTGCATGGCCAGCACGTCGGTTCCCGCCTCGGACTCGGTCATGCAGAGTCCGCCGATCCACTCGCCGGAGGCGGCGCGGGGCAGCACGCGCTTGCGCTGCGCGTCGTTGCCGTTCACGTTCACGTTCTGCGCAAAAAGGACGGAGTGCGCGAGCAGCGCCAGCGCAAACCCGGGATCTGCCTCCGAGAGCCGGTCGTAGACCATCACGGCGGCGGTGGCATCGAGCCCGGCTCCGCCGTACTCCTCGGGCAGGGTCACACCGAGCAGCCCCAGCTCCGCCGCTCGGCGAAAGAGCGCGACGTTGAAGCGCTCCTCGCGATCGTGCTGCGCCGCCTGTGGTTCGACCTCGCGAGCCACGAAGTCGCAGAGCAGGTTGCGAAGCTGAAGGTGCTCCGGCGTGGGCGTCGCGAGCTCGAAGTCACGCCAGGCGTCGTCTGCCATGGCGGGAAGGTACCAATCAGAGGGAAGCCAGCGCTTCGCCGACGAAATCCGCGATGGCCCGGCGCGCAGCGGCCTCGACGCTGCTGAAGACGAGGCCCAGATCCGGCGGCAGCTGGTAGGCCACCTCCGCATCGAGCTCGATCTCCCCCCCACGTGGCAGTGCGAAATGCATGCAGAGCTTGGAGCCGAGAAGCAGCGGCTCGGGGCTGCGCAGCAGGCAGCCGTTCTCGGAGAGCGTGAGCAGGGTGCCCTGCCAGGCACCGGAATCCTCGGCGCAGCAGCGCGCGGACAGGTGGGTGGCCACCCGCGGCGCGCTGCGCGGCCGGCGCTCGAGCACCTGCTGCAGAACGCTGAAGAGCTCGTGCAGGCCCGCCGGGCGCGGAACCGCACCCACCACCCGGACGTCGGCCCCGGTCACTCCCTGCCGACCCGCCAGCGCCACGATCGGGATCTGCGGTCCGCCGTCGTCCGGGACCTCGGCCAGCCGCCGCTCGTCCACCAGGAAGGCGTCCGGGCGGTCGTCCGGATCCGCCAGCTTGGCGAACCCCTCGGGCTCGTGGATCGTGTAGCCGAGCCGCGCGAGCAGCAACAGAGTCGTGGGCGCAAACGCATCCGACGCCGCGTACGACACCAGGGCTCGCCGCGGCAGGGGATCTCGAGTGGACATGGACGTCTCATCGGCAGCGAGGCCCCCCGGGTTGACTCTCACAGGCAAGAACGCTCTCGGGGCGCTGCCGCCCGTGCGACGCCGTGCTCGCGCGCCGCGGGCAGACACAGCTACATTCTCGGGGTGACACGCAACCCGCAGCTGGCCACCTGGCTCGTTGCCCATCGCGCTCGCATCGACGCGATGTTGGCAACGCAGCTCGGCCCGGCGGCCCCGCGGGCGGGCGCCGAGGAAACGGAGGTGCTCCGCCGTTTCCGCTCGTACGCGTCCTCTGCACTGCGCCGCGGAGACGCCGCGCAGCCGGCGCTCGACGGACTGCGCGTCAACGAACGCCGCGTGGCCGCGTTGCTGGCGGCCTGGGTCGAAGCCGCCGGAGAAGCCGCCGGGCCCTCGAGCGAAATGGTAGGCGGCGCCCTCAAACCCCTGCTCACGCATTTTCAATCGGGCCTGCGCACGACCGGCAACGGTCGCCGCAAGCGCGGCGCCACCCGCACCCGGCGCGCCGTGATGGCCGCAATCGACCGGGTGGCCGACGCCTTCCTGGCGGTCGACGCCAGCAACGCCAAGATCGTAGACGCCAATCCCGCCGCCGGTGCCCTGCTCGGTGTGGCGCGGGATGCCTTGCTCGGCGTCGACGCAATGTCCTTCGTGCCCAAGGCGATGCACGGCACATGGTGGACCGAACTCGACGCGGTGAGCGAGGACAGCGAGCCCCGACGTTTCCGGGGGCAGCTGCAGGATGTCCAAGGCGGCGCCGTCGATGTCGAGTGCTCGGTGACCCGCTTCAGCACCCGGGAGCGCACCCTGGCGCTCATCGTCGCCCGGCCCTGCTAGGACTCAGGCCTCCAACCGCTCAGCCGAGGTGTTGCCGCAAGAAGGCGACGGTCCGTCGCCAGGCGACTGCGGCGGTCTCCGGCCGGTAGGCGTCTTCCCGGGTGTCATTCATGAAGGCGTGACCGCAGTCCGGGTACACCACGACCTCACTGGGCGGTGTGGCGCCCGCAAGGCTGGCGCGCAGCAGATCGATGTCGGACAGCGGCACGAACTCGTCGGCATCGCCGAACAGGCACAACAGCGGACACGAGAGATCCTCCGCTGCCGCCAGCGGCTCCCGGGGCTTGCGCTCGGGGTCAAGGCCCGCCTCGTCGTACAAGATCCCATGCCGGTGGGAAAGCACGCCGTAGAATGCGGTGCCGGCCGCAATACCGGCGCCACCGCAGGCCGCCAGCAGCGCGTACATGCCTCCCATGCAAAAACCCACGACGCCGACGCGCCCCGTGCAGGCGGAGTGCCCGGCGAGCCACCCCGCCGCCGCCTCGACGTCGGTCAGGACCTGAGGATCCGAGAGCCCGCGCATCCACGCCCCGGGGTTCTCGATCTTCACCTCCGCCTCACGGCGGTACAGGTCGATCGCCAGCACGGCAAAACCCTCGGCCGCCAGGCGCCGCGCCATATCGCGGGTGTGCTCGGCGAGGCCCCAGACATCGTGAATCATCACGATGCCGGGACACGGCCCGTCACCCGGCGAGGCCAGATAGCCGAACTCGACACTCTCGGTCTTCACGCTTGCACTCCCGATCTGCGGCGCCCCAGCCCGGCGCCCCCTTCCCTCACGGCGCACCGCCCACGCGGTCCACCTGCCAGCCACGTTCCGCGAGCAGCGCGGGAATGCCCTGCTCCCCGACCATGTGTCCAGCTCCGACCACCACGAAGCGGGTCTTGCCGTCCTTGGCCAGCTGGTGGAGGCGGCCGGCCATCTGGCGATTGCGCTGAAAGAAGACCAGATCGTAGAAGACCTCGAGCTCCGGCACATCGACCAGAGGCTGGAAGACCAGCGCACGCAGCTCCTCCTCGCCGCCGCCGCGCCAGGCTCCGATCAGGGCATCGACCTCCCGAGAGAACTCGTCGACGCGGCGCAATGAATCCTGCAGCAACAGCTCCTCGAGCGAATCGGGCAGGTTGTCGAAGATTTGGAGCTGGGAGGCGGCGGTCTCGAGCGCCGCGATCGGTATGCCGGCCGCGATGGCCGTTTCGAGAAAGACCCGGTCGACACCCTGCTCTGTCTTGAAGCCGGCGCGGGCCAGCTCGTGTTGCACGACCACGAAGTAGACGAACCAGGGCTTCCAGCCCGTGACGCTCTCTTCCGCGATGCCGCGACTCGCCAGATAGGCCGAGAGCTGCTGCCAACTCTGATCGGAGATTTCGTCGCGCAGAGTGCGGGGTGGCCTGAGCGAGCCGTAGCGCAAGGTGAGCGCCGCCATGTCCTGGGGCGAGAGCAGTGACACGTCGACCTCGACCACGAGCTCTTCGGAGTCGCGCCAGGCGGCGTTTGCCACCGTGCCAAAATCATCGATGGTGGTGCGGGTCATGTGCACCGAGCCCATCAGATAGGCAGCGCCACCACCCGGAGCCGTGCCACGCCACACCAAGGGCGTCGTTTCGACCAGCGGCGGAAGCTCGAGCGGGACCGGCGGCAAGCTGGACGCACAGGCCAGCATGCCAGCAGCGAGCAGAAGCGAAACCAGCCGAACCATCCAACGAAAACGCAGATTCACGTGGCCTCCGCCGCGCCGGCGGCACTCGAGCGGCCAGCGCGCTCTAGACCAGCTCCTTCACCGACTCGGTGAGTGCAAGGATGACGCCCTTGGCGTCGCCGAAGATCATCATCGTGTTGTCGTTGAAGAAGAGCGGATTGTTCACGCCGGCAAAGCCCGTGTTCATCGAGCGCTTGATCACGAACACGTGCCCCGAGCGGTCCACATCGAGAATCGGCATCCCGTAGATCGGGCTGTCCTTCGCCGTGCGCGCATCCGGGTTGACGACGTCGTTGGCACCGATCACCAGCGCCACATCGGTCTCCGGAAACTCGGAGTTGATCGCGTCCATCTCGATCAGCTTGTCGTAGGAGACGTCGGCCTCGGCCAGCAAGACGTTCATGTGCCCGGGCATGCGACCGGCCACCGGGTGAATCGCGAATTTGACGCCGACGCCCTTCGACTCGAGCAGGTCGGTCAGCTCGCGCACGGCGTGCTGCGCCTGGGCGACGGCCATGCCGTAACCCGGCACGATGATGCAGTTGCGCGCATTGCTGAAGATGATCGCAGCGTCCTCGGGTGTATAGCCCTTGGCGGTGCCCTGGGCGCCGCCAGCGTCGGCCGTGGCAACGCTCGCATCTACGGCGCCAAAAGCTCCGAACAGCACGTTCGCGAGCGATCGGTTCATCGCATCGCACATGATCTTGGTGAGGACGATGCCGGAGGCTCCCACCAGCGAGCCGCTGATCACGAGACCACTATTGCCGAGTACGAAGCCCGTCGCGCAGGCCGCGAGGCCCGAGTACGAGTTCAGCAGTGAGATCACGACGGGCATGTCGGCACCGCCGATCGGGATGACGAGCAACACGCCCATCAGAGAGGAGAGCGCCAGCAACCCGAGGTAGAAGTTCATATTCGACGGATCGAGGACGAGCCCCGTCGCCAGGCCCAACAGCAGGAGCCCCAACAGGCCGTTCACGATCTGCTGGCCCGGGTAGGTGACCGGCGCGCCGCCCATCAACTCCTGGAGCTTGGCAAAGGCGATCAGGCTGCCGGTGAAGGTGATGGCGCCGATCAGCACGCCCAGCACGATCGCCAGCGGCACGATGCCGCTGGGCTCCTCGTCGCCGCGCAGATAGCTGAGCCACTCGGCGGAGGCCACCAGCGCCGACGCCCCGCCGCCGAAGCCGTTCAGCAACGCCACCATCTGGGGCATGGCCGTCATCTCGATGCGCGTGGCCACCACCGCACCGATGGCGGATCCCACGATCACGCCGGCCAGGATCACGACGTAATCGACGACGCCCTGGTTCAGCAGCGTCGCGATGATGGCGATGGCCATGCCGACGGCAGCCATGAGGTTGCCGCGAGATGCCGTCTTGGGCGAGCCGAGATTGCGCAGGCCGAGGATGAAGAGAACGGCTGCCGCGAGGTAGGCGAACTGGACCAGCTGCCCGCTCACTGCTTCTTCCCCTTGAACATGCCGAGCATGCGGTTCGTCACGAGAAAGCCGCCGACGACATTGATCATCGCGAACACCACGGCGACGAAGCCGAGCAGCGTCGAGACCGTCCGGTCTTCCGCGCCGGCAGCGAGAATGGCTCCGACGATCGCGATGCCGGAGATGGCGTTCGAGCCCGACATCAGAGGCGTGTGCAGCAACGGCGGCACCTTCGAGATGACCTCGACGCCGACGAGGAGCGCCAGCACCAGAATGGTGAGGGCGACAGCGGGATCTTCGAGCATCAGGCGTTCCCCTCCACTTTTGCGCGGATCATTTCGTTGGTGACGGCACCCTCGTGGGTCAGCAACGCACCACGGGTAATTTCGTCTTCGAGGTCGAGCTCGAGCCGTCCGTCCCCGAGCAGGTGCTTCAGGAACGTGACGAGGTTCTTGGCGTACATCTGGCTGGCGTGGGCCGGGATCTCGGCCGGCAGATTCGTGTGCCCGAGGACGAGGACGCCGTCGACGTCCACGTCCTGGTCGGCCTGGGTGCAGGCGCAGTTGCCACCCTTCGCCGCGGCCAGGTCGACCACCACCGAGCCGGGCCGCATGGCCCGGACCGAGGCCTCGTCGATCAGCAGGGGCGCCGTCTGACCAGGCACCAGGGCCGTCGTGATCACCACGTCGCACCTGGCGGCCCGAGCGCCCAGCTGCTCGCGCTGCGCGGCGTAGAACGCCTCGGTCTGGGCCTTGGCATAACCACCGGCATCTTCTGCATCACCCGCATCGATGTCGAGCTCGACGAAGCGCGCACCGAGCGACTCCACCTGCTCCTTCACCGCGGGGCGTGTGTCGTAGGCCTCGACCACGGCGCCGAGACGCCGCGCGGTGCCAATGGCCTGCAGGCCCGCCACGCCCGCGCCCACCACCAGAACCTTGGCCGGCGAGAGCGTGCCGGCCGCGGTGACCAGCATCGGAAAGATCCGCGGCAGGTGCGTCGCTGCGAGCAGCACGGCCCGATAGCCGGAGATCGTGCTCTGGGACGAGAGTGCATCCATCGACTGGGCCCGGGTGATGCGTGGCATCAACTCCATCGCAAAGGCGGTGACCCCACCCTGCGCCAATTGCTGCACCGACTCGAGCCGATCGAGGGGCTCGAGAAAGCTGATCAGTACCTGGCCCTTGCGCAGGCTGCCGAGCTCTCCGTCGGAGGGCGGCTGGACCCGCAACACCACCTCTGCCGCCGCCACGAGACTGGCAGCATCCGGCGCGATGCTCGCACCGACCGCTTCGTATTCAGCGTCCGGAAAGCCGGCGGCCACACCCGCCTGGCTCTCCACCCGCACTTCGACCCCTTCACCGACGAGCTGTTTCGCCGCATCGGGCACCAGCGCAACGCGCCGCTCGCCCGCAAGGGTTTCCTTCGGAACACCAATGATCACGCCAGGAGACCTCCCAATCGGGCGCGAAACATACTGAACTCTGGGTGCCGAAGCTTGAGAGAAGGGCGCCAGCCATGAAACGCTCTGCACGAGCGTCCCCGGCGCGGTACAAGGTCGCCGGGGGCGTGCGCGATCAGTGGACCTTTATGTCGATAGTTCAGAGTCAGCACGGCGACCTGGAAGGGAGAGAAGAAGCCCGAGCTGCTTCGGCCACTTGGCGGGCCGCCGCAGCGCCTGGCGACAAGTCGGCGACAAGAAGAGCTACTCGCCTGGCTCCGGCAGATTCCCGACAGCCGCACGCCGCTGCTCGCCATGCGCACCGCGCTCCTCGAAGGCTGGTCCATCGACCCGTGGCTCTGGAATGCCGACCGCGGGCGCGAGGGTGTGCCGGGGTCGCAATCTTCTCTTCTGCCTTCCTTATGCCGATGCTCGAGAGGAGGGCGCGGGCGGCCGCTCAGGGGATCAGGTGGCTCACCGCGTCCGGCATCCCGTCCGCCACGCGCACGATGGGGATGCCGGTCTGCACGTTGCGGTGCATCTCTTCGAGCGCCCGCGGCAGGTCGGCGAAGGCGTAGATCTCTTCGTGTACGGTGGGCTGGAAGGCGCTGCCATAGAGCTCGGTGGCCGTGGCCACACCGGCGAGCGTCTCGAAATGCGTGTGGTCGATGGTCAGCTGCCGCACCGAGGCGTTGGCCGAGTTGAAATCGCACTTCATGCCGAGCTGCCAGCCGGCGCTGACGTTCACGCCCTGGCGGCCGAGCACGGCCATGCCGGCCGGAAACACCGCGCCCCGCAGCATGTCGCAGACGATCTGCACGCCGTCCCCGTCGGTCATGCCCTTCACGTGCTTGCCGAAGGCCTTCACATCATCCCGCGACGCGAAACGGTTGAACTGTTTCTGGTCGATCGACTCGATACCCAGCCCCTCGAGGTGCTTGCGCCGAGAGGCCGAGCCCGAGCAGAAGATGGCGCGGTGCCCTTCGTGGGCGGCGAGCATCAAGAAGAGCTCGGACACGCCGCCCCCGAAGCTGAGCACCTGGATGCGAGCGCGTTGCTCGCGGCTCACCTTCACGCGGTAGATGCCAATGGCCCGCCGCCACAAGTGGTGCGCCGTCGGCGCGCGCAGCGGGAGTGCCGCGATCTCCCAGAGATTCAGTCCGCAGTCGAGGGGCGCCTGCACCACCTGCCAGGCGCCGACGACGGCCTCCGTGGCGTACCAGCCGATCGAGTCCGGCTGATCGTAGGCCCAGATGCGCAAAGGGTAGCCGTAGGCATCCGGCTCCCCGTTGCAGTGGGTGACGACGATGTCGCCGGGCTCGTGGGTCTTCACCGCGGCGCCCACGGCCAGCACCTCGCCCAGCGCGCTGTTGCCGGGATAGATCTTGCCTCCCCGGATTTCGGCGATGTTCGTGGTGTCCGCCAACGCGGCGTGATCGACGTTGTGCTCCGCCGAGACGGCCAGGATCTTGAGGTGGACGTCCTGGTCGCCGAGCTTCGGCAGCTCGAGTGAGTCGAGCTTGACGACACGCGACACGTCGAACCGGTCCAGGTCGCCGTCGACGCGTTTGCGCTCCTGCGCGATGGACTCGGCACTGATCGAATACGCTTCGGGCATCACTCCTCCGCAAGTAGGCAGCCGCGGCCACCACTCGTCAAGAATCTCGAAAAACGACGAAAAATCACGCGCGTGGAGCGCGGGAGCAACCGTTCTAGCACGCGGCTCTCGTCGCGTGCAATCGCGCCGCGGCCAGCGACGCCGCGGCCGCCTCCTGACGGTGGCGACAATGCACGGGTGCCACTAGATTCGGCGCCCCATCAGGAGACCACGTGGCCGACTCCCCGCGCGTCATTCGCAAGCTCACGGGCAACTTTCTGGAGGACTTCCGACCCGGGCAGGTTTTTCGCCACAAGGGCGGGAAGACCGTCACAGGGGGGCTCTTCACCACCTTCACCGAGTTCGCCATGACGTCGAACCCGCTGGCGAAGAACGCGCGCTACGCCCGGGCCTACGGCTTCGAAGGCCTTGTCTGCCCGCCAGGGCTCACGATGTTGATCGCCTTCAGCCAGACCGTCGAGGACGTGTCGGAGAACGCACGGGCCAATCTCGAGTACATCGACATGCGTTTCGGGGCACCGCTCTACGTGGGAGATACCGTCGAAGTCGAGACGAAGGCGCTGAACGTGCGGCCCTCGTCGAGCCGGCCGAACCTCGGAATCGTCCACGTGCAGTCGACCGCGCGCAAGGACGATGGCTCGGTGGTGATGACCTGGCAGCGCAAGGTGCAGGTCTACAAGCGCGACCAGAAGGCGGAGCTACACGCCGGAGAGGTCGAGCCGGATCCCGTGGAGTGCGAGCTGTGGCTGCCGGCATACGACGCCTCTGCTCCGTATGCGGAGCTCGCACACCTCTCGAGCCGGGACAGCTATTTCGAGGACTTCGAGCCCAATACGCTGATCGAGCACTCCCGCGGCCGCACCGTCACCGACGAGCACATCCAGATGACGGCCATCCTCGACAACACGAGCCAGGTGCACTGCAACCAGTACATGATCGACCTGGATCCGAGGCAGTACGTGGGCGGGCAGCTGATCATCTTCGGCGGCATCCCCTTCACCCTATGCCTCGGGCTCTCGTCGCCGGACGTGGGCGACAACGCGCTGGGAGACGTCCGCTACGCGACGGGCAGACACACGGCTCCGCTCTTCGCCGGCGACACGGTCTTCGCGGCGACCCTGGTGCGCGGCAAGCGCGACTACCCGGGGCGCGACGATCTGGGCCTGCTCGAGACGATGCTGCTCGGTCACAAGTTCGTGCGCGAGCAGGGCGCGGCACACGACGACGCACCGCCCGGCTGGAAGCGGGTGGCGATCTTCGAACTCGAGCGGGAGATCGCCGTGAAGCGCCGCAGCCACTACGCGGACTGATCCCGGGTCGCGTCACGCGCTTGCCGCAGAACCGAAAAGACGTTAAGATCCGCACGTTTACGGGATTCAACGCGAACACCAGACCGCTCGAGCGTTGCGGCTGAGACGTCACCCGCCCACCGTCGGGAGTGTGCATGCGCTTCTACGAGTACGAATCGAAGGAGCTTTTCCGCCGCCACGGCCTGCCGCTCGGCAGGGGTCGCGTCGCCACATCGGGCGCCGAGGCCCACGAGATCGCGGCCGAAATCGGCGGGCCGGTGGTGCTGAAGAGCCAGGTGCTCTCCGGCGGGCGCATGAAGGCCGGCGCCGTCCAGTTCGCCGAGACGCCGGACGAGTGCCCGGCGCTCTTCGACGCGATCATGCCCATCGAAGTCAGCGGCCAGACGGCGCGCTCGGTGCTGGTCGAGGAGAAGAGCCCCGTCGCCCAGGAGTACTTCGTCTCGGTCACATGGGACGGACGCCGCAAGTTGCCGGTGCTGCTCTTCAGCGACATGGGCGGCATCGACATCGAGGAAGTCGCCGAGAAGCACCCGGATCACGTCTCGAAGACACACTTTTCGACGCTCCTCCCGCTCTCACCGCGCATCGCAAAGGAGGCCATCGCCGCGACGGGCGTCGGCGGCTCCACGCTGAACCGGCTCACGCCGATCGTCTTCGAGCTGATGCAGATCTTCTTGAGCTACGACCTCACGCTCGCGGAGATCAACCCGCTGGCGCGGCTCGAGGACGGCCGCTTCATCGTGCTCGACGGCCACGTCGATCTAGAGGCCGAGGCGCGGGGCCAGCACGAGGCGCTGCTGGCGGAGCTCGGCATCGGCGCGGACGAGACGCGGCAGGCCCGCGAGCCCACGGAGTTCGAGATCGCCGGGCGCAAGGTGAACCAGGTCGACCACCGCGGGGTGGCCGGCAACGTCGTCGAGTTCGATGGCAACCTCGGGCTCGTGATCGGCGCGGGCGGCGGCTCGCTCACGCTCTTCGATGCCGTGCGGAATCACGGCGGCAAGCCCGCCAACTACTGCGAGATTGGCGGCAACCCCTCGGTCGGCAAGGTCTGCGAGCTCACCAAGCTGATCCTCGCCAAACCCGGCGTCTCGAAGATCGCGGTGATGATGAACGTGGTCTCGAACACGCGCGTCGACATCGTGGCCCGCGGCGTGGTGAAGGGCTGCATCGAGAGCGGCAAGGATCCCTCCGAGGTAATCAGCATCTTCCGCATACCCGGGGCCTGGGAAGAAGAGGGCTTCAAGATCCTCGAGCGCTACGGCGTCGAGTACTGCGACCGCAGCGTGTCGATGTACGAAGCCGCGGGCAGGGCCGTGGCGAAGCTGGGAGCGTGAGATGTCGATCCTGATCAGCCAGGACACGCGCTTCATCGTGCAGGGCATCACCGGCCGTGAGGCCGTGAACCTGACCCGGGAGAACCTCGACTACGGCGCGCGCATTGTCGGCGGCGTGACGCCCGGGCGCGCCGGCCGCGACGTCTACGGCGTGCCGGTCTTCGACTGCGTGCGCGACGTGGTGGCCAAGGAGGGCAAGGTCGAGGGCTCGGTGGTGTGCGTGCCCCCGAACTTCACCCGCGACGCCGTATTCGAAGCCATCGAGAACGGCATCGAGCTCATCGTGGTCGTCACCGAGAACGTACCGCGCAAAGAAGTGGCACAGATGGTCGAGCTCGCCACGCTGCGCGGGGCTCGCATCATCGGCCCGAATTGTCTGGGGCTGATCTCACCGGGCGAGGCAAAGATGGGCGGCATCGGCGGCCCGGCGGCGAACACCCGCCAGGCCTACATGCCCGGCAACATCGGCGTGATGTCGCGCTCCGGCGGGATGACCACCGAGATTGCCTCCACCCTCACTGCCGCGGGTCTCGGGCAGTCCACCTGCGTGTCGATCGGCGGCGATGCGATCATCGGCACTACCTACGCCGAGCTCATGCCGCACTTCGCGGCCGACCCCGAGACCCATGCCATCGCGATCTACTCGGAGCCCGGCGGCCGCATGGAAGCCGAGCTCGCCGAGTGGGTGAAGGCGAACGACAGCCGCCTGCCCATCGTCGCGTTCATGGCGGGCCGCTTCATGGACGAGATGCAGGGCATGCGCTTCGGTCACGCCGGCACCATCGTCGAGGGCAAGGAAGACACCACGGTGGAGAAGATCGAACGCATGCGAGCAGCCGGCATCTCGGTGGCCGAGCGCATCGAGGAGATCCCCGCGCTGATCGGCAAACGCCTCGAGGCGGCGAGCTAGTCGTGGCGGGACTCTTCATCGACATCGTGGTGAGCGACGCCGTCCAGTCGGATGCCGCGCTCGCAAAGAAGCTCGAGGATGTCTGCCCCGTGAACATCTTCCGGGCCAGCGACGTCGGCGTCGCGATCGACGAGAGCAACCTCGACGAGTGCGTGCTCTGCGACCTCTGCACCGAAGCCGCTCCCGGCGGCGGCGTGAGAATCGTCAAGCTCTACGAAGCCTGAACCCGAAGGAGACTCCCATGCGCAGCCCCAAGGACTTCTTCAAGCCCAAGGCGATCGGCGCCCCCACGCCGCCGCGGGAAATCCCGTTCCGCCCCTCGCGGATGATCCACTTCTTCGACCCGAGCAACCCGAAGATGGCAGCGAAGGTTCCGGACCTGGCGACGAAGTGCGACGTGCTGCTGGGCAACCTCGAAGACGCCATCGACAGCGACAAGAAGGTCGCCGCCCGTGAAGGCCTGGTGAAGATCGGCCGCGAGACCGACTTCGGCGCCTGCCAGCTCTGGACACGGGTCAACAGCCTCGACAGCCCGTGGGCATTGGACGACCTCACCACGCTCGTCAGCGAAATTGGCGACAAGCTCGACGTGATCATGATTCCGAAGGTCGAGGGCCCCTGGGACATCCACTACGTCGACCAGCTGCTCGCGCAGCTCGAGGCACGCGCCGGCATCGAGAAGCCGCTGCTGATCCACGCCATCCTGGAGACCCATCTCGGCGTGGTGAACGTCGAGGAGATCTGCGCGGCGAGCCCGCGCATGCAGGGCCTGTCGTTCGGCCCCGCCGATCTGGCGGCGAGTCGACGCATGAAGACCACGCGGGTGGGCGGCGGGCACCCCGGCTACCTGGTCCGCACCGACCCCGACCCGGCGAACGCGGACGCGCCGCGGGTCACCGCCCAGCAGGACCCGTGGCACTACACCCTGGCGCGCATGGTGGACGCCTGCACCGCCAGCGGCATCTATCCCTACTACGGCCCGTTCGGCGACATCCACGATGCTTTGGCCTGCGAGGACCAGTTCCGCGCCTCCTTCCTGCTGGGCTGCGTCGGCGCCTGGTCCCTGCACCCGGCGCAGATCGCCATCGCCAAGAAGGTCTTCACGCCGCCGGTCGACGAAGTCAGCTGGGCGCGCCGCGTGATCGCCGAGATGGGCGACGGCAGCGGCTGCGTGATGATCGACGGCAAGATGCAGGACGACGCCACCTACAAGCAGTGCGTCGTCATGGTGAACGCCGCCAAGCTGATCGCGCAGCGCGACCCCGAGTATGCCGAGGCCTGCAGCTTCAGCTCGGACGAGCTGAGCTAGCACGCTCCATTCTCACCTCACCTTGCCGCGGCTCGGGGCAGGGCGCCTCCGGCGAATGGCTCGGCCTCGCCTTCTGAATGCTCGGGCTGCGCTGCGCACCAACAATATGGATCCTGCTGGAGGGTTGGGCTCGGACCTGCGCTTGATTTCGCCTCCGGTCGCCCTGCCCCGAGCCGCTCCGGGGTCGGGATCCCGAAACGCGTGCGCCGCCCGTCCTCGGCATCCCCGATCTCGGTGCCCGGGAGTTGCGCAGCGGAGTCTCCGCAAAGGTCGGGTCGCCGGTGCGTGGGGTTCTCGTTGCGGATGGGGAACGGCAGCCAGTAGTGTCTGTCGAGCTGATGAAGCAGGCCTCAGCGCGGAGGCGAAGGTTCTCGAATGACATTCCGCCGCCTCAGCTACTCGCAGAGAGCTCGCAGGTTCCGCTTCGACCCTGTGCGACGGGACTTGTTGAAGGTCATCACTGGCGGGCTCTTCGTGGGCGTACCCGGACGCGCCGCAAGCGGCGCGGGCGAGCCGCGGCGCGTCGAAGTCGCTGTGGTTGGCGCCGGGCTCTTCGGTGCCTCTGCGGCGATGCACCTCGCGGCCGCAGGCGCCCGTTCGGTGCTGTTGATCGGACCTGCGGAGGTCGTGGGCGGCACCTCGGCGGCGCAGATCCTCGCGAGCCATTACGACGAGTCCCGCAACGCCACTTCCATGGATGCGGATCCCGAATGGGCCGAGCTCGCGCGAAGCTCGATCGAGCCTCTGCGCGCGCTCGAGAAGCGTTCGCAGACGAAGATTCTGCATGAGGTCGGCAGTCTGCGCGTGACCCAGGGCCACCTGGCTGAGGGCTACTTCAACCTCGACGGAATCCGCGAGACCGCAGCAAAGCTCGACATCGGTCTCGTCAGTCTGAGCTCGGCCACACTCGCCGCGCGTTATCCCGAGGTTCGCTTCGACGCCGATTCGCACGGGCTCCTCCAAGAGCGAAACGCCGGCCTCATACGCCCCCGGCGTCTGGTCGCCGCGTTGCGGAAGGCCGCCGTCGAAGACGGTGCGACGTGGATCGACGAAGAGGTGACTCGAATCGAGCCAGCGACGGATCACGTCGATCTTCTTCTGGACTCTGGGACGCGTGTGCGCGCACAACGCATCCTCGTTGCCACCGGTGCGGCCCCCATCGGGCACACAATGCTCCCCGAGAAGTCGGAAGCGAATGTAAGATTGTTCGCAAATCTCCCGACTCATGTCGAAGTCCCCGAAGAATTCGAAACCACGCTCCCGCCGACCATGATCACGATTTCGCACGGCGGTGAGTTCTTTGGCGGCTTCGTGGCACCCCCCGTCCGCTATCCCGATGGACGTCGCTACATCAAGGCTGCCGGGCAGGCCCGATCGCTGGTCGACGGGGCGCTGGTTTCCGACCAGGTCGACGGAACTGCGCGCGCGGTGAGGCATCTCTTCCCGTCGCTGGAGCCCGGGGCGGTAAACAGCCGGGTCTGCATGACGACCGACACCGACAGCGGTCGACCCATCATCGACTGGGTCGATTCACGGATCGCCGTCGCGATTGCCGGCAATGGCAGGGGCGCGAAGGCTGCCCTCGAAATCGGCCGCCGGGCGGCGGCGCTGATCGCCTCGTCGCGGCGCGTCTAGACTTGTCGGACCCAACAAAAACTCTGCTAACACTTCCTGCCGGAAGCATCTCCCGCCCCCCTGATGCACCGGTGCCCGAACCCCGGACGATCTCTGAGATTCGCCGTCGGGAGGTCGTACGTTGAAGGTTGGTTTCATGCTGGGCTCGATGCACCCGTTCGAGTCGAATCTGGAAGCGCTGCGGATGGCCGAGGCGTTGGACGTCGATTCTCTCTGGTTACCGGACCATCTGCTCGGACTCGATCACCCGGAGCTGCGGGCGGAGAGCCCCTACGCACAAATGGTCGAAGATCCCGACGGCTGGCTCGATCCCTTCTGCGTCAGCACCGCGTTGGCCATGCAGACCGAGCTGCCACTCGGCATCAACGTGACCGATGGCACGCGCCGGCGGGCTCCGGACGTGGCCCGCACCGCGCTGACGCTGCAGCACATGTGCCGGGGCGGCTTCAACCTGGGCGTCGGCTCCGGCGAGGCGGAGAGCCTGGTGCCCTTCGGCTACCCGTTCGACAAGCCCGTGGGCCGCCTCGAAGAGTTCCTCGTCGAACTCCGCTGCCTGCTCGACACGGGGCGCATGCCCCAGGGCGGTCCGGCCCGCACCGGGATTCCGCTCGAAAGCGGGATGGGGAAGCCACGAATCTGGGTCGGCGGGCAGGGCCCCCGCATGCTGCGGCTCACGGGCCAATACGCCGACGGCTGGCTGCCGGCCTGGAGCATGGAGCCAAGAGACTACGCGGCGAAGCGCAGCGTGATTGCACGCCACGCAGAGGCGGCCGGACGCCGCACTCCGGAGTGCGGGCTCTTCAGAACGATCTTCCTCGGCGAATCCAGGGAACGCCTGGCCGAGGCGCTCGAGCGGCAGCCCATCGCAAAGCTCAACGCCCTGTTCATCGAAGGCGCGCTCTGGGAGCGTCACGGCATCGAACACCCGGCCGGAGCGCACAGCCGAGGGCTCGTCGACGTCGTCGTATACGACCTCGATGCCGAGGAGCTCCGCGCGCTGGCCCCCCGCATTCCGTTCGAACTCATCGAAGAGTTCTACACCTTCGGAAACGCCGACGAGGTCGCGCAAAGGTTCGAGACCTATGGCCCCGCCGGACTGGAGCACCTGGTCCTGGCGGTCGGCATGGGAATCTTGGGGGGTGGGGAGGCCGAGATCGAGCGCTGCACGGCGGAGTTCGCGCGCCTCCGGAAGATGCTGGGCGAGATCTGAGGGCAGCGGGCTCGGCTGTCCCCGATCGACGCGGCCGGACCCCGCCGCCTTCCGACGAATTTCTCGTCGTTAGGCCGATAGATCGAGCATGCGCTCGATGCGCACCAGGGCCTGCACGCGGATCTCTTCGGACACCGTGACCTGAGGCGTTAGGTCGCGCAGGCACAGCAGAGCTTCTCGAGAGTGTTGAGGCGCATGCAGGGGCAGCGGTTGCAGGCGCAGCTCTCGTCCACGCCCGGCGCCTGAATCAAGTGCTTCTCGGGCACGCGCTGCTCGATCTGGTGGAAATTTCGAAGCCCGTGGCGGGACGAAACGGCGGAGCGCTGGGTGGACAGCGCGCCGGGAATTGCGGGACCAGGTGATCGAATCGGCGGTCACCGGACGCGAGGGTCGTGGGACCGCCGCGCGTCGGTGGCCTGTACCATCGCTGTCTCTGGCAGGAAGCAGCGCAGTGGCCGCCACTCACTGGGCCTCCGCGTCGATCAAGCGTGGGAGACGGGTTTTGAGAACACACAGGGTGACGATGGCGTGCGTCGGCGGGTTACAATGGAAATGGCAAGAACGAGCGAGGTGCAGGCAGGTTTGAGCGTAGAGACGTCGAGACCCGGTGATCCGCTCATCTCCTTCGTCGCGCCCGTCCTGGACGAGGGTCCGTGCGTCGCGGTCTTCGCCCGCCGCTCACTCGACGCTGCCGAGGCCTGCGGCGTGGCCTGCGAGGTCGTGTTCGTCGACGATGGCAGCCGCGACGACACGGCGGACGAGATCGCCAAGCTCCAGGCCAGGGATCCCCGCATCAAGTCTATCCACTTCACCCGCTCCTTCGGCCATCAGGCGGCGCTCTGCGCCGGCCTTCGCTTCGCCAGCGGCGATGCCGTGGTCACGCTGGACGGCGACCTTCAGCACCCACCCGAGCTACTCGAGAACCTGCTCGAGGCGTGGCGGCGGGGTAGCGATGTGGTCCACACAATCCGCATCGATCCCCCGGAGCAGAACGCGACGGCCAAGGGGTGGACGAGCCGGCTCTTCTATCGCGTGATGGGCCTCATTTCGGGGCTGCCTCTCTCACCTCGCAGCGCCGATTTCCGGCTGATGGACCGCCGCGTGGTGGATGCCTTCAACGAGCTGGGGGAGCGCTTCGTCTTCACCCGGGGCATCGTGCCATGGCTCGGCTTCCGCGACTCCGAGGTCCCCTACCGGGTCGGAGACCGTCACTCCGGGCACACGAAATTCAGCTGGGGCCGCAGACTGCGCCTAGCCACGGACGGGATCTTCTCCTTCTCGGTTCTTCCCCTGCGCGTGATCACCAGCCTCGGTCTCTGCACCGTGCTCTTCGCCTTCGCGTTCGGGCTCTTCGGGCTGATCTCGTATGCGATGGGTCGCGTCGATGACGGTGGCTGGATGTCGCTGGTCTGCCTGCTCCTGATCTTTGGCGGCGTTCAGCTCCTATCGCTGGGCGTCGTGAGCGAATACGTGGGCCGCATCCACGAAGAGGTGAAGGGGCGCCCGCGCTACGTCGTGGATCGCATGGTCGGCGTCGAGCCTAGATGAGCTGCCCGATCTGCGATGCCGCATCGGTCTCGCCGAAGCTCACGACGGCCGGAGTGGAAATCCTCGAGTGTGTGCGCTGCGGCGTCGCCTTCTGGCAGCCGGCCGAGGACTTCAACCCTCGCGCCACCTACGACGAGGCTTACTTCGCCGACGGGGAGGTCGCCCGCGGCTACGACGACTATGCCCAGCTCGAAGCGTCGCTGCGCCAGACCTTCGCGCGGCGCATGCGCGCCCTCCCCGTCCCCACGCAGGGTATGCGTTCCCTCGACCTCGGCGCGGCCTTGGGGTACGGCGTCGCCGAGGCCCGTGCGGCAGGTTGGCAGGCCTTCGGGACGGAGGTCTCTCGCGACGCCCTGCGCCGCTCCGCGCCGGAGGTCGCAGGTCGCCTAGCAGCGGGCGATGCCGAGCACCTGCCCTTCTGCGATGCGAGCTTCGATCTCATCACGCTCTGGGACGTGCTCGAGCATCTGCCTGACCCCCATGCGAGCATGCGTGAAGTCGTCCGCCTGCTGCGACCAGGCGGTTCCCTGGCGCTGACAACCGGTGACGTGGGAAGCCTCGTCGCCCGGCTCTCCGGGCCTCGCTGGCATCTCTATACGATTCCCGAGCACCTCTTCTTCTACACGCGTGAGTCGCTCCGACTGCTGCTCGAGCGCCACGGCCTCGAGGTGGAGTGGATGCGGGCCGACGGAGCCATCTACACCCTCGGCTACCAGGTCGAGCGGCTGCGCAAGACCCTGCTGGGCACGACGGCTCGTACGGGCAGGACCTGGCCGGGCGCGTCGGCGAGGGTGCCGGTCAACCTCTTCGACATCGTCACTGTGTGCGCGACGCGTCCCTGGGTGCGCTGAGGCCGGCCGATGGTCGAACGCGCAGGCCCCTCCGAGGCGTCCGATCGACGCATCCGGGTACTCGCACCGGCGGGCATGGCCTTGGTCACAGCTGTGTTCTGGATCGCCAAGTTCGCCCTCCCCGGTGAGCTGGCTGGGCTGACCAACGGCGATCTCTTTTCCTATTACTACCCCGCCTATCTCGAGCTCGCCCAGTCCTGGCGAAGCGGCCACCTGCCGCTCTGGAATCCGCACCATCTCGCCGGAATCCCACACCTCGCGGCCCTTCAGGCGGGGCCCCTCTATCCGCCCCACGCCGTCCTGATGATCCTGCCGGTCGCCTGGGGGATGGCCATCATGGCAGTCGCCCACCTCTGGCTCGCTGCTTGGGGGACGCTGCTCTTCTGTCGCAGCCTCGGCTTGGGCTGGGCTGCGGCCCTGCTGGCGGGCTGCGCGGTGACGATGGGTCAGGCCTACCCGGCAATGACGTTTTTTCCCAATCTGCTCGAGAGCGCAGCCTGGCTACCGCTTGGCTGCGCGCTCTGTGTGGGGCTCGTCGAGGCACCGCGTCGCCGCTCCATCGCGGCGCTGGCAGGGGTCTACGCGATGAGTCTGCTCGCGGGCTATCCACAATTCTCGGTCTTCACCGCCTATGCCTGGGGAATTGTACTCGTAACCCTGCTGCTCTGGCGCCGCTGCCCGCCGCAGGTTTTCGGCGCTGCGCTCGCTGGCCTGGCTGCGGCCGGATTGCTCGGCATCGGGCTGGCGGCGGTCCAGCTCGTTCCGAGCATGGAGCTGATCGGAGAGGGGCCTCGGGATGGCAGCCTGCTCATCGCCGAGCGCATGTTTCCGTTCGGGGTGCCTCGAGAGACGGATCTCTTGAGCGCGCTCGACAAGCACATCTTCCAACAGGCTGGCGGTACGCAGCTCGGATTCGGCTTCGGTGTGCTGGCCTTGCTCCTGGCGCCTGTCGCCCTGCTCAATCGGGGACGAGTCTCCATCAGCCTGGGCTTCTTTGCGCTTTTTCTCTTCTTCTGCCTGCTCGCGCTGGGACCCGTGACGCCCCTCTTCGACTGGCTGCTGCACCTGCCCGGACTCGGCTCGTTTCGCCTGCCACAGCGAGGCCTCTTCATCGCGGCCTTCGCGATGGCGGTTCTCTGCGGGCTGGCGCTGGACCAGATCGAGACCCGGCTGCGAGATCGCCCGGGCAACAGCGTGTCATCTGGAAAGCTGCGACCGGTCGTGCCCATCGTCCTGATGCTCCTGGTTCTGGGTGAGTATGCGCTCGCGCGCCCCTCCTTCCTGCGAGTCCACTATCTCAGCGGCCCGGAGCAACCCGTGGAGGGCGCGCTCAGAGATGCCTGGCGGCCGGACCACCGACCGGAGCAAAAGAGTCGTGGCACCGACATCCGCATCTATCACGCGCCGAGCGCGCTGGCGCCCTGGCTCGACGGAACGCCGGCACGGGTCTGGAGCCCTCAGCGAGGTCTCGCCCCGGTCATCCCGCCGAAATTGGCGGGGGCCGTCGGCAACCGGGCCTTCGGCGGCTACGAACCGATCAACACGCGCCGCCAGGCCGAGTACTACGACTACTTCGTCCACGGGCAGGCCACTCGCTCGCTGGCGCGGAAGCCCTTCGCCGGTCTCGTCAAGTCGACAGACGGTCTCATCGAGCGCCGGCGGCTCCTGGATCTGGCGGCGGTACGCTGGATTACCCTACCGGCCTCGGAGGTCATCGAACACATTCGCGAACTGAGCACACTCGACTTCCGGAACAAGGTCTGGACCGGAAGAGGCAACCTCTATCTCTACGAGAACACGGCGGCGCTGCCGCGCGCCTACCTGAGCGCGTCGGCCCTCCCCGCACCGCCCGGCGACCTGCTCTTCGAAGGCATCCTCTCCGAAGACTTCGACCCCTACGAGACGACCTTCGTCGAAGGCGCGGCTGGGCTGCCCGAAGAGGTCGCTGCAAAGCCTGCGGAGCTGGGCAGCGTGCGCTTCATCGAAGATGGGGCCCGGCGCGTCGAGCTCGAAGTCGACGCGCGCACGCACGCCTTGCTCGTTCTCGCGGACACCCACTATCCCGGCTGGCAGGCGGAGATCGATGGGGAGCGTGTACCGATCCTCCCCGCCAATCATCTCTTTCGCGCAGTTGCGGTGAAGCCCGGGAACAAGCGCGTAGTCTTCAGCTATCGCCCGCGCTCGCTGTGGATCGGTGCTGTGATCTCGCTCGCGTCACTCGGCGTGCTGCTGCTCTTGGCCCGGAAGCCGCGAGGATCGCCCACGACTCTACGAGAATGAATCCATCTCGGCCGTCTGATTGGCTGCGAAGCCCGGTGTGCTCGTGGGCCTCAACAATGAGCGCTTGCCACTTGCGCTCTTCATCGGAGTCGCCACTGGCCTGGTGATCCTTGTGCGGTGGGGCGGGGCTTCGACTCCATCCGCCGCACGGTCAAGCACGCCGACGCGTCTTGACGAATCCAACGACAGAGACACCGAGCCACAACGCGCAGCTCACCGCGCTGATTCGGAGCCCCCACGAAAAGCTCTGGGGCTCGTAGTCGAAGGTCACGGTATGATGTCCGGGCGGCAGATGCACTGCGCGGAAAATACCGTTGGCGGACAGGATCGCTGTTGGTTCGCCGTCGATCCGAGCCACCCAGCCCGGATAGATTGCATCGGTGAGAACGAGCAAGGCGTGACTCGGTGTGGTGGCTTGAATCTCCACGGATTCATCCACGTAGCGCACGATCTTTGCCGGTCGCGCCTCGGATGGATTAGCGGGTGGCCGCCAGCCTGGCACATCGGGAGGATATTCGAGCATCACCCGCCTCCGGAAATCGAAGTCGCCATCGCGAATTCGCTCGAAGGCGATGGCTCGATCGGCAATCTCGAATTGCTCGACCATATAGGCGCGAGGCAGGGCGTCCAGGTTGACGGTGGTGGTCGGCTTGCGCCGCTTGCTCGACGCCACGGCCAGTTTGACGCTCGCGACGTCATAGAGTGTTGGATGCTGCTCGTGATCGAAGGCCCGAGAGCTGCCCAACACACCGCTCGAGTTGATGGCGTTGGCGAGCTCCTGCCATGGGGCGGGCACCATGGGGTCGTAACAGACCATTTGATGAAGCCGGTTCCCTTCACCAACGCCCAAGCGGGGGATGAAACCCGTGAGCTCCACCCGGCTGGTCCCGGCTCGGCGTTTCAACCTCGCGAGTTCGGCGGGTCCCAGGATCTGGCCGCTTAACGAGTAGCTACCGTGAATTTGATGATCGCGCAGGGGGAGCATTCCCTGCGGACTGATGGCGAACCAGAGATCGGCGAAGATCAGCGCAAGCATGGCGACCTGCAGCAGCGCGCGAGCACCGAGTTGGCTCGCAAGAGGCCAGGCCGCGGCCAGCAGGAGTGCACAGGCGGCAGCGCGCAGGAGCGCACCGGGGGCGCCCGCCAAGGTCACCCACAGAAGAACGAGGCTCGCCGCGGCCGGCGCCAGGGCCGCCGTGATGTGTTGCTCGCGCAGGCGTCGATAACCGTCGGCGAAGACCCCAAATCCGTCACTGGCGAGGACGAGCACGCAGAAGAACCAGATGAAGCGAAGCCGCTCGGGCGTGCGAAACAGGCCGACGACTGGAAGCCGGGTGAAGACTTCGTAGATCTCCCGGCTCTCGCGAGCATATCCGCTGGATAGAATGAGAAACGTGGGACCGGCGATCAGAAGGAACCAGGTCTCGGGACGACGCCAGCGTGCCACGGCTCCGAGCGCAGCCAACGCAAGCGTTGCAATCCCCACGTAGCCGCCGCCGGGACCGTAATCCAATGTGATGAGCTTTGGCTCGGGGTTCAGCGCGTTATTGAAGAAGCGCTGAAGATTCGGCGCTTCCGTGAGGTAGCCGACTTCGCGAGCGGATAGGTTGCCAGTGCGCACGCCTTCCCCGGCGAGTTCGAAGCCGGGCAGCAATGCTGCCGCAGCGATGCCAACGCCGACGACCACGGCGCTCGTCATCAAGGTCCCGCAAAGCAGCATCGGACGCAGGCCTTCGCGAAGTCCCGCACGGTGCCACTGGGAGCCCAGACGCACGGCCGCATAGGGGCCCGCAAAGAGGAATGAATAGACGAGGTACTGCGGAAAGCCGGCCAGGCACTGAAGGGCCGTGAAGATCGCGATGCAGCTCCATCCACTTATTCGGCCAGCCCGTCCGCCCAGACCGGAGGAGCCGGCGCCGCGCGTGAGCTTTTCGATTCCCACGATCCCGCCAGGCATCCAGCAAAGCGTTGCCGTGTGCGAGGGCCACCAGCTGCTCCCTACCAGAACGCTGAAGCCGAAGACGAGCCCGCCGAGCAGCGAGGCTCCCGGCCCGCGGCCGCCGGCGCTGCACGCCCACGTGGCCATGGCTGTGCCAACGCCGCACTCGATTGCGAGTAGCCAGTACATCCCGTCCTGGGGACCGAACCACACCGAGAGCCAAATGCCCGGATACAGGGCACCAACCTGCAGGGTTGCCAGCAGCGGGATGCCCAGACAGTTCGATGGGTTCCAGAGCGGCCATTCCCCGCCGGCGAGACGGGCGCTCACACGCTCCGTCATCGGGTAGTAGTAGTTGAGCATGTCGGACAAGAGGACCGCGGGTCCGGCGGTTCCGCTGTGAAATCGTCCGAAGAGCAGCACGCCAGCGAGACCACTGAGAAATAACGCGCCACAGACCAGCAATGCCGGTGACACGAGGACCGCAGGCGGGCGCCAAGGCCCTTGGGGCGGGGGATTCTCAGCCACGCGCGATGTTGGCTGGCCCGAATCGCATGGTGGGGTGCCCACGTTCTTCGACGCAGATCTCCCCATGGAGGGTCGAGTCGCGCGGCGCCACAGCGGTCATGGTCGAAGCAGGCCCCATGGTGGACTCAGGCTATCAGAGGCCGTTCGGGCAGATGAAAAGTATTCGAAGCGTTTCTGCCGGGTCCGGGCCGCGTCGCTGGGAGGACACACCACCCAGGCCGTGTCGATCGAGCACGACCGGGCGCGATGGGCCTCGGGGCGAGCGCCCTACTTCGAGAGCTCGAGCATGCGCTCGATCGGCACCAGGGCCTGGACGCGGATCTCTTCGGACACCGTGACCTGGGGCGTGAGATCGCGCAGGCACAGGTAGAGCTTCTCGAGCGTATTGAGCCGCATGTAGGGACAGCGGTTGCAGGCGCAGCTCTCGTCCACGCCCGGCGCCTGGATCAAGTGCTTCTCGGGCGCGCGCTGCTCGATCTGGTGGAAGACACCGTCCTCGGTGGCGATGATCAGCGTCGC
>JAFDDG010000145.1 GCA_019310965.1 Deltaproteobacteria bacterium | reverse complement strand
GAGCGCGACGTCCACATCGTCGGTCACCTTGAAGAGGTGCAGATCTTCCTCTTGCAGAAAGCCGCGCGCTGCCATGTGGGAGGCAACCCAATCGCGCCACTCGCGCCAATAGCTGCCTCCCGGCTCGTCCACGAAGACCACCGGCAGCATCTCGCCCTTGCCGGTCTGGATCAATGTGAGCGTCTCGAGCGCCTCGTCGTGCGTGCCATAGCCACCGGGGAAGAGCGCGATCGCATGAGCCTCCTTCACGAACATCACCTTGCGCGTGAAGAAATATCGGAAATTGATGCACTTGGGATCGCCCGCGATCACCTCGTTGGCGTGCTGCTCGAAGGGGAGCCGAATGTTCACCCCGAACGAGGCCTCGCGCCCCGCGCCGCCCTGGGCCGCCTTCATGATCCCGCCGCCGGCGCCGGTGATCACCATCCAGCCGGCGGCGACGATGCGCTCGGCAAAGCGATGGGCCTGCTCCCAGTCGGGCGTGCCCGCGCCGGTGCGAGCGCTGCCGAATACGGCGACCTTGCGCAGCTCGTTGTAGGGCGCGAACACCCGAAAGGCGTGACGCAGCTCCTTCAGCGCATTGTTCACCAGCCGCAGATCGCGGCTACCGGCGCCGTCACGCATGAGCCGCAGACTCGTGACCAGCATCTGACGCACGTGCTCGACGCCGGCGCCGTCGCCGTAGTGGCTCTCGGCGGCCTCTGTCAGCTCCTCGATGCGGCGGTTGAGATCCGCCGCCTGCAGCTCGTAACGTCTCTGGGGCATCTGGAGAGCCTATCGGACCCCCGCGGCGCGGGCGTGACAGTTCAGGCAGAATACCCGCATGGCCCCCGAACTCTTTCTCGCGGTCACCCTCATCGGTGCCTGCTTCACCTTCAACGCATACTTGCCGCAGCGCGCGTTCGGGGCCATGGTGGTCCCGAGCTTCTTCGCCGGCTGGCTGACGTCGGAGCTCGTCGGCCACCACTTCGCCTGGCAGCTGCTGGCCACCGTCGGCTTCGTGGCCGCCGGAGCCCTCGAGCGCTGGCCCGGCTGGCTGGGCCTCGCCATCACGCTGGCTTCCTGGGCGGGGCTCTACGGGCTGGCCGTGCGCGCCGAAAGGGCCTCGGACTCGGTCGAGGCAGCGTTGCGCGACGACCTCGGCGAAGGCTACCGCGACGCCATCGATCCGGCGCTGGCGACGCGCATCGAGCAACCCCTGCACCCGGGCCGCCGGCTGGTGCCCTTCCTGCTCTTCGACCCGGAGGTACGACGCATCGGCGCGCTGCCCTATGCCCCGGAGCACGGCGCGCGCGGCGAGCTGGACGTCTACGTGCCAAGGTCCGGCGCCTCCCGCGCGCCCGTGCTGTTCCAGATTCACGGGGGCGGCTGGATCATCGGGGACAAGCGCCAGCAGGGCCTGCCGTTGATGCTGCAGGCCGCCCGCGCCGGCTGGGTCTGCGTGGCTGCCAACTACCGGCTCTCGCCGAAGGCAACCTTCCCGGATCATCTGATCGACGTGAAGCGCGCGCTCGCGTGGATCCGTCAGCACATTGCCGAGTACGGCGGCGACCCGAACCTGGTGTGCGTCACCGGAGGCTCCGCCGGCGGACACCTGTCGTCGATGCTCGCGCTCAGCGCCAACGATCCCGAATACCAGCCCGGTTTCGAAGACGTCGACACTTCTGTCGCCGCCTGCGTGCCGTTCTACGGCGTGTACGACTGGACGAACTCGACCCAGCGCCAGAAGCACGGCGGCATGGAATCGGTGGTCGAACGAATGATCCTCAAGACTCCCCTGGCGACACACAGGAAGGAGTGGGAGAAATCCTCGCCGCTCTTCCGCGTCCACCCGGGAGCGCCGCCCTTCTTCGTGATACACGGTTCCCACGACAGCCTCGCCTCGGTGGAAGAAGGCCGCCTCTTTGTGGAGCGACTGCGCGAGGTTTCCCAGGCCCCCGTGTGTTACGCGGAGATTCCCGGCGCGCAGCACGCGTTCGAGATCTTCCACTCCAAACGAACGACCCACGTGGTGCGGGCCGTCGAGCGCTTCCTCGGCTGGGTGGTGACTCGCGAGCGGTCACACCGAGCGGCCTAGCAAAATGGCGAAGACGCCCTCTTCCCGATGCAGCCCGACGGACCACACCCGGTGCCTGGGAAAGGCAAAGGGCAAAGCCGTCCCCGAACCCAGATGCGAGACGCGCCCCCTCGCCTGATTCGCCTGGCGGTGCCGCTGCTGCTGGCCGCCACGGTGGCCGGCGCGTATCCGCGCGATCCAGGGCTGGCACCACAGCCAGACACGCGCCCGAGCGACTCGCTCTACGCACCCCACCGCGACGCAGACGGCCGCTTCTTCCTGCCCTGGGCCTCGGACCCGAAAACCTTCTGGGGAGCGCTGCGCTGGTGGCTCTTCGACCACAACCCGTACGACAAGAGCGCGCCGCCACAGGTCGCGGTCCTGCCCAACGACGGCAGCTACCTCGCCGGAAACGCGGGCTCGAGCACGGTGACCTGGGTGGGCCACGCGACGTTCGCGGTGCACGACCGCGACGACGTCTTCCTCACCGATCCCCACTTCAGCAAGCGCGCGCTGCTGCCGCGGCGCAAGGTGCCGCCGGGCATCCCGATCGAGGCGATTCCAGCAGACGCCTTCGCCGTGATCTCCCACAACCACTACGACCACCTGGATGCGAAGACCGTCGAGCAGCTGCCGCCCAGCGTGCAGTGGTTCGTCCCGCTCGGGCTCGCGGACTGGTTCCGGGCGCGTGGACGCCACGACGTGGTGGAGCTCGACTGGTGGCAGACGGCCGAGCGCGGCCGCTGGCGCGTGACCTGCCTGCCCTCGCAGCATTGGTCGCGCCGCATCGGCCAAGCCACGAACGCCTCGCTCTGGTGCTCGTGGCTCATCGACTCCGGCGAGTTCCGCTACTTCTTCGCCGGCGACACCGGCTACTTCCATGGCTTTCGGGAGTTCGGCCGGCGCTTCGCCGACATCGATGTGGCCATGCTGCCCATCGGCGCATACGAGCCGCGTTGGTTCATGCGCGACCAGCACATGAACCCTGCCGAGGCCTACCAGGCATTCCTGGAGCTGAAGGCGCGCTTCATGCTGCCGATGCACTGGGGCACGTTCGACCTGACGGACGAGCCCGTCGATCACGCGCCCCGGGCGCTCGCGCGCGTACTCGAAACCCGGGGCGGCGACGCGCGCGTGCGCACGCTGGCAGTCGGCGAACGCTGGCGCCTGCCCGACCACACCCATGCGAAACGCTAGAGGCCATCTCCTTCGACCGGCAGGATGTGCACGTCCTCCGGTCGCACCGACAGCGTCACGGAGTCACCGGAGGCGAGAGTGCGCGCGAGGCCTCGGCCCGCGAGCAGGTGCGTGCGCAACTCGTGGCCGGCCCACTCGACGCCGACCGTGGCCGCGACCCCGTCGGACACCACCGTGCGCACACGGCCCTTGCCGATGGGCACGCCCTCACCGCGCCCCACATCGACCTTGAGTCGCTCGGGCCGGACGCCGGCGAGCACGCGGCCCACGTAGGCCCCGGGTGGCACTGGAATGCGATGCTGCGCGTCGACCACCACGTAGGCGAGCTCTTCACCCGCGGCCGGGGCCTCGTAATCGCCCTCTACGAGGTTGGCCATGCCCACCTGCCGCGCCACGGCGACGCTGGTGGGCCGAGCCAGCACCTCCTCACGCGGTCCCTGCTGCGCCACACGACCGTCGAGCAGCACGGCGATGCGGTCCGAGAGCAGCAGTGCGCGACGCAGATCGTGGGTCACGACCGCAACCGCCGCGTCGGTCGGCGATCGCGCGACGCAGGTCGAGCGACAGCGACTCCTGGCCGGCCGCGTCGAGATCGTCGAAGGGCTCGTCGAGCAGCCACACCTCCGGCCGCAGCGCAAAGGCGCGCGCCAACGCCAGTCGACGCAGCTCGCCGCCGGAGAGAGTGGCGGAATCCCGCCCGGCGAGGTGGTCGATGTCCCCAGCGATGACAGCGCCACGTCGACGTTGTGATCCACGCGCCCGGCGAAGGGAATCGGCCGCTGGAAGACCAGCGTGACCCGCCCGCGGGTGTGGCGCTCGATGCGGCCACCGGCCGGCGCCTCGAGTCCGGCCAGCGTGCGCAGCAGCGTGCTCTTGCCGGAGCCGTTCGGCCCCAGCACTGCGAGCACGCTGCCCGCCATCAGATCCAGAGAGTCGACGCGCAGCTCGAATGCAGCGCCGCGCGAGCCACGCAGCACGTGGAGTGCGCGGGCCGTCAGGACGGCGCTGCTCACGTCCGCCCGCCCTGCTGCACGACAGTCAACCCGGCAGCCAGCAACAGGGTGAGCCCCAGCAGCACCGTCGCCATGGCCAACGCCAGCTCGAACTCGCCCATCTGCGTGTACATGAGAATGGCGGTGGTGAGCACGCGGGTCTCGCCGGCCAGGTTGCCGCCCACCGCCAATACGGCACCCACCTCGGAGAGGATCGATCCGAGCGCCGCGATCACCGCGGCCACCACACCCAGGCGAATCTCGCGCAGCAGCAGCCAGACCCGGCGCGCGGGAGCAATGCCCAGCGTCTTTGCCTGCAGCTCCCAGTCTTCGTCGAGCGCCCCCACCGCCGCCAGCGTAATGCCGACCACCAACGGCAACGCAATGGCGACCTGCGCCAGCACCATGATGCGCGGGCTGTACATCCACCCGAGAAAGCCGAGCGGCCCCTGACGCCAGAAGAGCATCGACACGAGCAGCCCCACCACCACGGGCGGCGCGCCCATCCCCGAGTTCACCAGCGAGATGCCGAGCATGCGGCCGCGGAAGCGTTTGCGCCCGAGCCAGATGCCGACCGGGAGCCCGAAGGCCAACGCCAACAGCAATGCGCCGCCACACACGGCGAGCGTGCGCAGGGTGACCACGAGCACCAGGGACGGCGACAGCTCAGTCACGGGTCTCGGCCACGGCGGGCTGCAGCGGGACGAAGAGCGGCCGCCCGAAACGTTCGCGCCCGAAATCGGCGATGCGCTCCCGCACCGCTTCCTCCAGCAAGAACTCCTCGAGCGCCCGCGCACCGCGCGCGTTCACGCGGGAGAAGCGCTCCGGATTCACCCGCAGCACGGAGTAGACGTTGCGCAGCGAATCGGCCGGACGGGACAGCACCACCAGCTCCGTGCGCTCGCGAAACGCCAGAAAAGTGCCGATGTCCGACAACACATAGGCGCCGCGTTCGCCGGCCACCTGCAGCGTCAGCCCCATGCCGGTGCCGGTCTTCGCGAACCCCTCCCAGCCGCCCGCCTCCGGCAGCCCGGCCGCACGCAACAGTGCGACCTCGCGCTTGTGGGTGCCCGAATCGTCGGCTCGACTCACGAACGCGGCCGGCAGCGCCGCGATGCGTTGCAGCGCGGCCTCCGGCGTCTCGGCCTCGCGCACAGCCGCCGGATCCGCGGCCGGGCCGGCCAACACGAAGTGGTTCTGCATGAAGGGGCGCCGGTCGACGACGGCGCCGGTGGCGACGAGCTCGGCCTCGGAAGTGGGCGCGTGAGTCAGCAGCACATCGGCGTTGCCCTCGGCGCCCATGCGCAGGGCGGCGCCGGTGCCGACCGCCACGACCTGCACGCGGATGCCACTGCGCTCGCGAAATGCCGGCAGCAGCGCGTCGAGCAGCCCGGAGTCGCGCACACTGGTCGTGGTAGCGAGCAGCAGAGAGTCGTCCGCGGCCGCCGCCACGGGGGCCAGGCCGAGCAGCACGGCAACCACAGCGGGCCAGAAGCGATGGGCGGAAACACGCATTTCTCTTCTCCTTGGCGACGCGGTGAATGTTTGTACTGCGAATCCGGGCGCTTGCAAAGCGGCCACAGCCGGCGGCGGGTACGCTGTCCGCGTGACGCCCTCTCCCGTCTTCCTGCGCTACCTGCTCTTCCAGATTCCCGGCTTCTGCTTCGCCGGAATCGCCCTCAGCCTGCTGGTGCGGTGGACGGCGCTCACCGAGACGGGAGGCTGGATCCTCTTCGCACTGTGGGTGATCAAGGACCTGGCCCTCTACCCCTGGATGCGCATCGGCTACGAGCCACGGCCCGCGAATACGGGCGCGGACGCGCTGCGCGGCGCCATCGGCACTGCCCTCACGGCGTTGGCGCCCGATGCGCCGGGCCAGGTGCAGATCGGCCCCGAGCGCTGGAACGCACGCCTCTCCGACGACGCCAACGCGCTGGCGCAGGGCGACCCGGTACGGGTCGTAGCGCTGCAGGGCCTGACACTCGTGGTCGAGGCAGCCGACGCCTGAGGCGTTCATTCTGGCGAGCCGACCCGCCGCCAGCGGGTGCGCTTCGCCACGGAACGCCACATTTTGTTGCGCCATTCGGGCTATTGAGCATTATCCGCGCGCTAGAAGGCGGCACGATCATTGCAAAACGGCCGGCCATGGATATCTACAACACCTTCGTCGGCGCCCTCGTCATCGGCGCCATTCTGCTGATCGGTTCGGGGGTCGTATTCGCGCTGACCCGGGTCGAGGCGCTGCTTCGCGCCGCTCGCCAACGGGCAGGCACCCGCCGGATGCTGATGTCGGGCGTCGGCATCGCACTCTTCCTGGCCGCCTGCATCGGCCTCGGCCGCTTCTCCTTCGAGCATGCCTTCGACAGGACCCAGGCCTTCATCCCCGCCAACGAGGTCCGCTGGGAGCCGGTCGGCGAGCTGCCCACCACGAGCTTCGATCGCTTCGACTACGGCTCGGCATCGAACGCGGAGCTCGCCCGCCGCAGCTAGCAGCCCCCTGCCGGTAGGCCGAGGAGTCATGGGCGGCAGGGCTCTCGCGCGGGTCACAGTCGCACCAGCGTTACCGCCGCCGCGCAGCTGGCCGTACGCGGCGTGTCGACACGCCGCCGTGGCACCGGCGCCGCGATCGTCGACGTCTCGTCTGGAGCCACGCGGCTGGACCCGCCGGACGAGTCCATCGACTACGCCACGGCCATCCGGTGGCTGCTCTCGGATGCCGCGCCCTGCAGCACGGGGGCAATCCCCGACATCGGCGCGGAGAATGACCCGGTTGATTGTCCCAGAGCCGCCTCGTTACGTTCCCGAAACAGACGACACGAGGTGTACTCCATGGTGATGGCCGTCTATTCGTTCGCGACTTCTCGACGAGGGCACGGAAGAGTTTCAGGAGCTGGCCGAAGAAATGCTCGCGATCGCACGCGCTATGCCGGGCTTTCTCTCCTATCAGGTGTACAAGGCGGAGAATGGTGAGCGTTGCAGCATCACCGAGTTCGAGACGCACGAGCAGCTGCGCGCCTGGCGCGAGCACCCGCGCCACCGGGCCGCCCAGGAAACCGGGCGGCGGCGCTTCTACAGCTCCTATTCGCTCCACGTCGCGGAGCCGGAGCGCACATCACTGTTCGAACGCTGAGCGGGCGGCTCATCCGTTCGCGCCGCCCGCCCTGCGCCCCCGAGACCACACCGACATTCACGGCAGCCGGTACGTGGCCACCCGGCGCCGGCTGCGCATCGGGCGCTCGGGATCGGCGGCGCCAGAGGAAGAGGTGAAGGAACGAGGGAGCCCGGCAGCGGGTTCGCAAATCGCCGCGGCTGCCTGAACCCCGCACCTGCCTGCGTAAGAGTCAGCAATTCGGGCCGCGGCTCCAGCTTCTCGCGCGCCGGCCGAGAGGCACGGCCCCGCCAAGCATCCTGTCACGCTCGCCACCCCGCCCGAAGCCTTCCAGTGCGGCGCGATCCGGGTATTCTGAGTGCTCCTCACCACGCCCGGAGGTTCGATCGTGAATCCTAAGAAGGCCCTTCTCATCGTGCTGTGGCTGATATGTGTCGCGTGTTTCTTCGTGCCGCAGGAGAATCTGTACCTGCTCGCCGGACGCATCGTCTTCTTCGGGATGCTGATCATCCACGCAATCGAGTGGCTGGCGTTTCGCGAACTCCTCAAGGGCTCCGCCAACGGGGCCATCGGCAATCTCAGCGGCACGCTCCTCTTCGGCATCCTGCACATCCAGGAAGTGCGAGCGGAAGTCGAGGGGCGCTCGACCGGAGCCTGAGCGACTCGACATGCACTACCGCGCCCCGCACGCGATCCGCTGCGCCCTGGCGCTCGGTGTGTTGCTGTGCGCGAGCCACGCCTTCGCGCGGCGGCCGGACTTCCTGACGCAGCCCTCCGCCAACGAGCCCGGCGCCGTCGCGCGCACGCACCTCGAGGCGAGCCGAGCGCAGCTCGGCCTCTCTCGAGCCGACATCACGCAAGCGCTCGAACGCCGCTACACGAGCGCCCGCAGCGGCACGACCCACCTGCACCTGCGCCAACGGGTGCACGGCCTCGAGGTGGTGGGCGGAGACCTCGGCGTGGCGGTCGACCGCGAGGGGCGCGTCTTCGGCCGCTGGAACCGCTTCGTGCGCGACTCGGCCTCGCGGGTGAACGCAACGACCCCGCAGCTGAGCGCCGCAGCTGCGCTGGCGGCCGCCGCGCTGGCACTGGATCTGCCGCCGCCCGGCCCCGTGGCAGCACTCGACCGGCCGATGGGCCCGAGACGCGGCCAACGCTTTCCCGGCGGCAACGTCTCGCGTGACGAAATTCCACTGCAACTCGTCTACGCGCAGAGCGGCGCTGCGCTGCGGCTGGCCTGGGACCTGGTGATCCGCACGCCCGACGGCCGGCACTGGTGGAACGCACAGGTCGACGCGACTAGCGGCGAGCTGCTCGACCGGAGCGACTGGATCGCCCGAGAGGCCTACCGCGTCTACCCGCTGCCCTTGGACAGTCCCGACGACGGTGGCCGCAGCCTGGAGACGAATGTCGCCGACGCCACGGCTTCGGAGTACGGCTGGCACGACACGAACGGCGTGGCCGGTGC
>JAFDDG010000041.1 GCA_019310965.1 Deltaproteobacteria bacterium | reverse complement strand
CCCTACTGCGATCGGATTCCCAAGGCGGCCCGCGTGAAGGCCTGGCCCGTGGTCGAACGCAACCGCATGATCCTGGTCTGGCACCACGCCGAAGACAAACCGCCGTCATGGGAGGTTCCCAGGCTCCCCCAGCTCGACGATCCCGAGTGGGCGGAGCCACGCACCTTCGATCTCGAAATCCCCGTCCACATGCAGGACATGGCCGAGAACAATCTGGACCCGGTGCACTTCCAGTACATCCACGGGATGAATGAGGTGCTGGAAACCGAGTTCAGCTTCGGCGAGGAGGGCCGTTTCCTGAAGGCGGTCAGCCGCGAGAAGCTGCCGACGCCCGATGGAGGCACGATCGACACGGAATTGATTCGCGACACCTGGGGACTCGGTCTCTCGAGTGTCGAGACCAAGGGGATCCCCGGCGTGGGCCTCTTCATGTTCTCGTCGACGACGCCCATCGGCCCTCGCAGCACCATCTCGCGTTGGCTCCTCCTCTCGACGAAGAACGCTGTGGACGTCGTCGGAGAGGAGTGGTTCAGCGGCCTCACCAAGGGTGTGATGGATGATTGGCAGGCCTGGTGCCACAAGATCCACCTGGAGAATCCGGTCTTCTGCGAGGCCGACACCCCGCTGTCGGAGTTCCGGCGCTGGGCCAAGCAGTTCTACTCGAACCCCGCCTGAGGCAGAAGCTCTTCCTGAATACGAATCGTCTCCGGGGCAATCAGGATCTGGAAACGCCGAGGCGGTCGGCGACGCGTCCGATGAAGTCGAGATGGGCCTCGAGCGACGTACCGAAGCCCATACCCATCGTCGAGATCGACACGTGCGTGCCGCCGGCGGCGCGCCATTTCTCAGCCGACGCGACGACGTCGTCCTCGTTCGTCGAGACCAACGTCACGAATGTGTGTCCGAACTCCTGTTCGGCCCGGCCGTGCTTGGCTCGCGACTCATCGACGGACGCCTTCGCCTGGATGCCGAACTCGATCGGGCCGGCGGCGATGAACCCATCGGCAAGTCGACCCGTCCGCTCGATCGCTGGCGCTGCGAAACCGCCGATCCAGATCGGAATCTGGCGACTCGGCGGCGGATTCAGCCGAACCCGCTCCGCCTGCTCGAAGCGTCCGTCGAAACTGACCAGCTCACCGCTCCACAGCTTCCGCAATAACTCGATCTGCTCGGTGCAACGAATGCCCCGCGTGGCGAAGTCGACGCCGAGCGCCTGGCACTCGACGTGATTCCAGCCGAGTCCAATTCCGAGAACGAGCCGTCCGTCGCTGAGCAGATCGATGTCGGCGGCCTGACGAGCGACGAGCGGCGTCTGACGCTGCGGCAGAATCAACACGCCGCTCATGAGCTGGATGCGCTCGGTGATGCCGGCCAGGTAGGCGAACATCGTGAGCGGATCGGTGAACGGATCCCTGTCCGTGTACGGGCCCTGGAGCTCGCGATCGCGGTCGGCGTGATCGACACCCAGCACGTGGTCGTACACGAGGAGATGGTCGAAGCCTCGAGCCTCGACCGCTCTGGCAATCTTGCTGATCGCGCCGATATCACCCTTGATCTCGGGCTGGGGATAGACGATTCCGACCTTCATGCTGCCTCCAGATTCCCTGTTCTGCGACGAGCGAGTATACGCGCCATACCGACGTGAGCGAACGTGAACGTCACCGCGCGGCACAGCCGAAAACCAGCCACCCGCCCCACCGCGAGCAGCAGGGGCTGAGTCGAGCTCGGAGAGAGCCGAACGGCGTGCGATGCAAGAAGCCCCACCGCATGCTCTGCAACCCGTGGAGTGTCTTCGCTAACGATCGTGGAGAGCTCGCGCCATGGCACGCAGCTCGCGCGGGATGTCGGGACCGGTGGGGGAGTACAGCAGCTCGGTGGCGCCGGCGTGCTCGAGCGCGACGGCGCCTTGGTGCAGCTCGGCAGCGCTGCCCGTGAAGGTCATGGCCCCGACCTGCGGATCGAGGAGAGGTCGCTCGCGATCCGGCACAGCGACGCAGTGGCCCTCGTGGATGTGGTGGTGTCGCTGTGCCTCCGGCACCTGCTCGGTGGCCTCGCGCCAGGCTCGGCCACCCGGCAACTGGTCGACCCCCGGTCCGGCCGCCTCGTAGGTCGCGTGATAGATGAGCGCGATCGCGGGCCCGAGCGCCTCGACGACGCGCGGCGTCGTGAGGGTCTCGCCGGGTTCGAGCACCGTCCCCGAGCGCGCCACCGCGCACCACGCGAAGCCCTCCGGCGGCTCGGCGATGGCCATCACGCCGTCGCCGAGCTGTTGTGCGACCGCACAGCCGCGCGGACCGTTGGCGGCGACGAGGATCGGTGTCGCAAGCGGCCGCGGCGGCGCGAAGCCCTCCGGGTGCAACATGCGCACGGGCCGGCCATCGATGGGGGCGACATCGCCGCGCAGCAGCGCGCGCAGCTCGCGCACGAACGTCTCCACGTGCTTCCAGGCCAGCGGCGGTCTGCCGAGCAGGCGTCGCGCGGTGAACCCGGTCCCGACCGCGGCCGCGACGCGTCCGGGCGCCAGCGACTCGAGCGTCGCAATCGCGGCAGCTGTCGTTGCAACGTGCCGCAGGCCCGGCACGAGTACACCCGGCCCGAGGCCGAGCGTCGTCGTCGCCTCGGCGACGCGCGCGAGCGTCATCCACACATCGGGGTAGAGAAGCGGCGAGTCGTACAGCCACAGTCGCCGGTAACCGAGCGCTTCCGCGAGCTGAGCGTACTCGACCGTACGGGGCCCCGGCGGCAACGAGCAGGAGAGCTCCATCACGAACGCCACCCTTTCATTCGCGCCCACCGAAGCGACGCTCGAGATCGACCTTGCGCACCTTGCCGCTCGCGTTGCGCGGAAGGGCATCCAGCTGCTCCAGCCGTTCGGGCCACTTCTGTGGCGCCAGCCCCGCTGTGCGGCAGAAGCGCGCGAGCTCGGCCAGGTCGAGCGCAGCCTCCCGCTCGGGTACGACGACCGCGCAGCAACGCTCCCCCGTCTCCGCATCCGGCACGCCGATGACCGCGACCTCCTGAACGCCAGGGTGTGCGTAGAGCACGTCCTCGACCTCCTTGGCGGAGATGTTCTCGCCCTTGCGGATGATGATCTCCTTGAGCCGCCCGGTCACGCTCACGAAGCCGTCGGCGTCGAGGCGCGCCAGGTCGCCCGTGCGGAACCACTCGTCTTCGGTGAAAGCCTCGGCGTCACGCGCCGGGTCGAGGTAGCCGAGGCACACTTGCGGCCCGCGCACCTGGAGCTCTCCCTCGGCGCCGGTCGCGCAGGTCCTCCCTTCCGGTGTCACACAGCGCAGCTCCGCTCCCCCGCCGGCGCGCCCCTCGCTCGTCGCGAGCGCGACGTCGGGGTCACGCGGTGAGCCCACTGCAGCGAAGGGCGCTTCGGTGAGGCCGTAGACGGAGACGACGCCGGCGCCGCCGAGCTGCGCCTTGACCTCGGCGTGGAGCTGCGGCGGTTTCGGCGCGGCGCCCCCCATCGCCATGCGCAGCCGCGGAAAGAGCCGGCGCTCCGGGTGGCGCCGCTGGTACTGGAGGTAGCGCATCACCAGCGGCGTCCCACCAGCCGCGAGGGTGATGCCCTGCTCGGCGAGGAACGGGAGCGTCTTCTCCTCGTCGTACTGCTCGACCAGCACCGCCGCGGTGCCGACCATGAGCTGTACGAAGAGCATGCCGATGCCCCCGATGTGAGTGAACGGGAAGACCAGAGGGTAGCGGTCGTCGGGGCCGAGCTCGAACCTCTCGACGACGCCGAGCGAGCCCGCGCCGAGTGTCTCGTCGGAGTGGAGCGCTCCCTTCGGGTCGCCCGTGGTGCCCGAGGTGTAGAAGATCCAGCGCGGTGTCTGCGCGTCCCCAGGTTCCCAGGGCAAAAGCTCGTGCGCAGACGCCTCGGGGAGAGCCCGGTCGCAGACCAGCAGGCTCATCGGCTGGCCCTCGGAAGCCATCTCCGCCGCCAGCCCCCGCGCGAAGGTCTCGAACGCGAAGCCCCGCCATGCGCAAGGCACCACGAAGAGCTTCGGATGCGCCTGGCGCAGAATGAAGCCCACCTCGCGTTCACGGTAGATGGGTAGGATCGGGTTCTGCACGGCGCCGAGACGCGCCAGCGCTGCCACCAGCACCAACGACTCGATCCAGCCGGGAAGCTGCCAGGCGACCCGGTCGCCGGGCCCAACGCCACGCTGCGCCAGCGCGGCTGCAACGCGCTCGGCGCGGGTGCGGTACGCGTCGAAGCTGAGCTTGCGGCCGTGCTCGTCGAGCGCGAGCAGCGCGTCGGGCGTGCGGCGCGCGCGCTCCTCGACGAGCGGCCAGAGGCGCGTCTCGTCGGTCACGCGTCGCTTCCCGTGGCGCCGTTGGGTATGCGAGTATCACCGCCGTGACGATGTTCCTCGACCGCGTGGGTGCGCGCTCCGAGCCGGCGCGACGTAGCTGGGAGGCGCGCGACTGCGCGCTGTACGCGCTGGCGCAGGGCGCAGGCTGGGACGATCTCGAATACCTGAGTGAGAGCGCCGCCGGTCCGGCGCAGAAGGTCTTGCCCACCTTCGTGCTGGCCGGTGTCATGGCCGCCGAGTCCGCGTCGTGGCCCGACCCCGGCTTCGCCACCGGCGACTACGCACCGCACGAGATCGTGCACGGCGAACAGGCGCTCGAGATCCACGCTCCCATCGGGCCGCGCGGCGACGTCAACACGGCCACGCGCGTGGCTGGCATCTACGACAAGGGCTCTGGAGCGCTCGTCGTGCTCGAGGTCGAGGCGAGTGACTCGGCCAGCGGCGCGCCGGTCTTCACGGCCACGACGAGTCTCTTCGTGCTGGGTCACGGCGACTTTGGCGGCGAACGCGGGCCGAGCAGTGGGGGGGCGAAGCTCCCCGAGCGTCCACCCGACCACCGCGTCGAGACGCCGACGCTGCCGATCCAGACGCTCCTCTACCGCCACGCCGGTCACGATGAGAACGCGGTCCACGTCGATCCGGCGGCCGCACGTAAGGCGGGCTTCCCGGAACCGATCTTGATGGGCCTCAACACGCTCGGCATCGCCTGTCGCGCTCTCGTGCGTACCGTAGGCGACTCCATGCCCGAGCGTCTGCGAGCGCTCTCGGGTCGCTTCGCGAGTCCCGGCTACAACGGCGACGTGCTCGCGACCGAGATCTGGCAGGAGGAGACGGGCGCCCGCTACCGCGTCGTCAACCAGGAGGGCAGCCTGCTGATCGACGCCGGCCGCGCGAGCTTCGCGCCGTAGAGACCGCCGGCGCGGGACCATCACGCGTCGTCCTGGAGTACCTGCGCCGCCGCGTCCTCAACGACCGTGCCCTTGAAGAAGTCCGGATTCATGCCCCCGTGCAGCTTCACGGCGTTGCGGAATACGAAGTCCTTGAAGTCATTCAAGTCGATCAGCTCGTCCTCCACCAGCTCCCAGGCTTCCCCCAGAACATCGCGCATGTCCACCACGTCGAAATGCCCGATATCCGAGCCGAACATCGCGCGCAGCCGAGAGCCGAGAGGGTTCAGCTTCGTGTCGAAAGCGACGGCGTTCATGCGGTCGTCGCCCTCGCAGCCGAAGAAGAAGCGGGGCAAGAAGAGCTCCGCGAGCTCCTCCACCGTCGACACCTCGCAGGCGCGCCAGTCATCGAGCTCCTCGGGACTCGGCATCCACAGCGAGTTCTCCACCAATGGGTCGCGGTAGGCCTGGATCTTCTCGTGCCCAAAGTCGTCGATGAGCTTGCCGAAGAGCTGCTGGTCGAGTCGCGCGGGATCGAGATGCCCGATCGCCGCCGCATTGCGCTTCTTCCAGTGGTCGATCACGCGCGTGAAAGTACTGCACGCCCAGGCAGCACCGCCCTCGAGGAAGCCCACGTTCAGGGTCGGGAAGCGGCGCGTTACACCGCCGAACCAGAGCGCCTTGAGCAGCGCCTCGCCCCCCTCGGCGAAACCGCCGATCTGGTTGTACTGATGGCGCGTCGGGCTGCAACGCGAGCCGCGGCCGATCGGCCCGGAGTGCGAGGTGGGCGCAATGCCCAGCTCGACGCACTTGGCCCACACCGGGTCGTAGTCGTAGGGCGAATCGGGCCCGAAGCAATCCTGATACTGCACCTCGCTCGCGAGCTCGGGGTGCTCGCGCGCAAAGCGAGGAACGGGGCGCAGCACGTCGCCGGCGAAGACGGCCGCCTTCAGGCCCAGCACGTCCACCGCGTATTCGAGCTCCGCAACGGCCTCCTCGGGCGTGTGCATCGGGATCACGGCTGCGGGCGTGAGGCGATCGGCGAACTCGCCGAATAGATCGGCGTAGCAGGTGTTGAAGGCGCGGGCGCAGGCCAGACGCAGCTCCTCGTCAGCCATGCCCGGCAGCGTGATGATCTGGAGCCCGATCCCCGGGTAGACGATGCCGAAGTCGAATCCGAACTCGTCCAACCGTTCGTAGATCAGGCGCGGCAGCTGCGTCGTGGCTCGGTCGAGGGTGTTCTCGGTGGGGATCGGCCACCACACGGGCATGGCCGTGCGCGTGTCGAGCCGTTCGTCCGGCGTCATCTCGAACGTGCGCCTCTGGTGGGCGATGAACGCAAGGAAGCGATCGGGCATATTGCTTCCGCCCACATCGCGCAGGTAGTCGAGCAGCACCGGCACTGTCTCGAGTTGATGGGCGTCGGAGTCGACGATCGGGTGGTCGGTGCGCCGCCGAATCTCCTCTACCTTCGCGTTGGGGCGAAACTTCATGTCTTCTTCCCTTCCGTTGCGCGCCGCCGGGCGCGCTCGATCAGCCTATGGGATGCACCGCTAGCCCCGCTCCGAAGCGTCAGCGCGCGCGTCCGTGATCGCTTCCATCGCGACGCCGCGGTGGCCCCAGATCTCGCCGCTGCCCCCGAACTCGCGCACACACCAGCTCGCCTCGTCGACGATCAGCCCCTTCCAGCCGAACTCCACGTCGAAACCCGCGGGAGTCTCCGCGTAGAATGTCACGGCCGGGTCGTTGGCATGCTGGCCGAGGCTCATCTTGATCGGAATGCCGAGATCCTGCACGCGGTCCCAGGCACGTCCGACATCGTCGAGGCGCTTCGCTTCGATCATGAAGTGGTGCAAGTTGGGATCGGGCAGCACGTCGGAAACCGCGAGGCTGTGGTGGCGCGGACTCGCGCGCAGAAAGGCAGCTCCCTTGCCGCCGCCCATGTCCATGCGATCCGTGACACGCAGGCCGAGTGCCTCCACGTAGAAGGCCTCGGCTTGGCGCAAGTCGGGGACCGTCAGCAGCATATGGCCCATGCCGACACCCTGCGTGAGGAAGCCGGAGACACCCGCCGGTGACACGAAGGGCACTTCGAGAGCGTACGCGGCCCCGGTGAAGAGCTCGTGCACGAAGCCCCACGGATCGCGAATGCGCACCAGCTCCGTAACGCCGCGCGCCGCGCGCTCTGCCTCGCTCGGTGTCTCGATCTCGGCACCGGCTGCGCGCGCCCGCTCGACCGCCGCGTCGAGCGCTGGCCGATCAGAGAGCTCCCAGCCCGCGTAGGCCAGGCCGCCCCGCTCTGCCGGGTGCACGGCCAGCCGCCAGCTGCGATCATCCATGCGGAAGAAGAGCGACCCGTCCTCGGCGGCCGCCGGCGTGGGCGCCGGGGCCGGCATCAAGCCCAGGAAATCGGTCGCAAAAGCGCGCCAGGGCGCCAGGTCGCTGCTCGCCAGTCCGATGTAGCCGAGACCACGCATGCCCATGTAGGCAGCCTACGAGCGCACCCCCCGCAATGACAAGCTTCAGATCGGCGGATGCGATGTGCAGGAATGCACGACCGCAGCGGCCCCGTGCCTGCAATACTGGTGCAGATGTCGGACGAGCGCGTCGAGCTGGGTCACGCAATATTCGCCCTCGTGGAGCCACACTCCGGGCACGAGCTCGCCTGGAACCGCTACTACGAGCGCGATCACCTGGTCGCCGCCGGCACCTGTGCGCCCTGGACGCTGGCCGCACAGCGTTGGCTCGCGACGCGCCAACACAAGGCGGCGCGCCAACCGCACGAGAACCCAATCGCCGAGCCACCCGAGCGGGGCACGTTCCTCGCGGCACTGTGGATCCAGCGGGACCGCCTCGCCGAACAGCAGGCGTGGGTCGCCGAACGGATGAAGGAGCTCGCCGAGCAGGGTCGCACCTTCGAGCAGCGCGACGTGCTGAGCACGGCGAGCTGGGACTACCTGGGCGGCGCGTTGCGCGACGCGGACGGCGTGCCCCCGGAGCTGGCCCTGGATCGCCGCTACCCGGGCATCGTGCTGGCCTGGGTGGAGCGCCGCCCGGAGCAATCGCTGGAGGCGCTGCGCGACGCACTGCTGCGCGACGCACTGCCGGGCCTGCTCGAGAAGTCGCCCATCGCGCAGGCCCTCTGCTTCACCCCACTTCCCAAAGCCGACTGGTGGCCGAAGGCCGCACCCGAGGTGCCGGGCGTCGGCGATCGCGTGCTCGTGGCCTGCTTCGTCGACTGCGATCCCCTGGAGGTATGGGGGGAGTGCTTCGCCGACCTCCCGAAAACGCTCGAATCCGGTGGTCGAGGGAGCACGCTCTTCGTCGCGCCCTTCGTCCCCATCGTACCCGGCGTCGACCCCGATCTGGCGAAGCTGTGAACCAGAAGCCCCCACCGTCCACGCACTGCTCGCGCTCGAGCAGTGCGTGCGGAGCGCCGGCACGCCCAAAGCGAAGGCCTCGAGAACAGCTCGGAAACAGGGAGTCGTGGTCAGCGCGAGCGCACGACCGCCGCTGGGAAGAACCCGAAGTTCGGGGTGGCGATGTCGAGCCCCAGCAACGCCTGGCCGTAGACCCGCCCCCAGATGTCCCAATCCACCGCGACATGCGTCACCCCGGCGCCCACGTCGCGATACGCCTGCTGCACCGGATCGCCATCGTAGATCGCGTGCGCACCCCCCCGGTAGAGGAGACTCTCGACAGCCTCGAGCAGTAAGCGCGCACCGAAGCACTGGTTGCGCCGCCAAGTCGCGCGCTCGAGTACGCTGGGCGGCTTGCCGCTGCTGTAGGCCTCGGCGGTCTGGGCCACGTCGCGCAGCAGCATCGACTCCACAACGTCGAGGCGTGCGGCGACGTCGGCGAGCCGTAGCTGCACCGACTGCGTGTCGGCGAGCCGCTCGCCGAGCATGTTGGTGCGTGTCTCGAGCCTCGCGACGCTCGCGTCCAAGGCCGAATACGCAACGCCCAGCAGCGCGGGCGCGATGGTCCAACCAATCCAGTCGCAAACCGGCACCCGGTACCAGGTGCTGTCGTGGACGCCGTGGCCCTGCAGCTTCACGCCGTCCTCGGGTGTTCGGCTGGCATCGGCCCAGGCGAGCGTGCGCTGCTCCGCGACGAAGGTCTCCCGCACCACGATGTCATTGCTGGCGGTGCCCCTCAGGCCCATGGCGTGCCAGGTATCGACGATCTCGTACTCGCCCGCCGCGCGGTCCAGCAGAAACAGACGCATTTCGGGCGCAGGACCCGCTCCATCGCGTTCCACAGGCGCGAGGATCATGTCGAGCTCACAGTTCCACGAGCCGCTCGCAAACTCCCAGTGGCCGTCGAGCACGTATCCCCCGTCGACGGGCCGGGCAGCGCCTCGCTTGGGCGACCAGCCCGTTGAAGCGATTCGCGCGTCGAGAACGGGATCGCCGTTGGCCCAGAGCTCGTTCTGAGTCTCTTCGGGGAAGAGAGCGAGGAGCGCTTGGTGGAAGGCGTTGTTCTGATAGACCCAGGCCGTGCTCGCGCAGCCGCGCCCGAGCTCGATCGCGACCTTGACGAACACCGAGAGGTCGAGCTCGAAGCCCCCGTAGGCCTTCGGCAAGAGGATCTTGAACAGGTCCGCCTGCTTGAGCTCGCGAATCGACTCCTCGGGGATCCGGCGCTCTCGCTCGCAGCGCTCGGCACGCTCGGCGAGCTTCGGTGCCAGGGAGCGCGCGCGGGCGATGAGCTCTTCTTCGCTGACGGGTGTTGTCATTGCGGCCCGAGACGCATGGCTGCACGAGGCCGGGGGCGACGCCCGGGACGCCGGGAGCGACACTTCCAGACGAACTCGGACCCGGTGTGCGGCTCCATCAGAGTCAAGATCGCGTGACCCAGCTCGACGCGTTCGTCCGACATCGCTCGAAGTATGGCAGGCGCCTGCCCAGCTCGGAAGGGCGTCTGTGCAGATCCATTCTGCACCCGTGCAGCTTGTCACAACGAACGACGGGTTGATAAGATTTTTTCATGACCCTACGCGGTCTCGGCTCCTTCGGATTGGCGGCTACGGACCACGCTGCCCGCGGCGTCGCGCTGGAGTCGATCGCGAAGGCTCGCGACGACGGCTCGGGCCCGAGTTAGTCCCTTGGTGGCGCCGCGCACCCCATCCCAGACCCCTCTTCGGGTCCCTTTCGACAATTCATGCCACATCTGCATTCTCGGGGCCGGAGGTCTGGGCTCACTGATCGGCGGTTGGCTTGCCGAGTCGGGAGCGCGGGTCACGCTCGTCGCGCGCCCCGCGCAAGTCGGGGTGATTCGATCACGTGGCCTCGAAATTTCCGGCATCCGCGGGCACCACACCATTCGCCGCGGGCTGGAAGCCGTCGCGACCCCCGACCCGGTGCGCGGTCCGATCGATGCACTGGTGCTGTGCGTGAAGGCGCGCGACACCGCCCTCGCCCTGGAGATGGCTGATGCGCTCCGCGACGAGACGCGTCTGGTATTCTCGGTCCAGAACAGCATCGAGAAAGAGGACGCTCTCTGTGCCTGGATCGGAGCGGAGCGCGTGATCGGCGCATCGACGACCGAGGCGGGCACCCTGGAAGCGCCCGGGCGCGTGCGTCACGTCGCAACCGCACCGACGGCCTTCTACTTTGGCGAGCTCGACGGTTCGACGAGTTCGCGAGTCGCCGCTCTCGTCGATGTCTTCAACAAGGCGGGCTTCGCCTCGCAGCAGACTTCGGAGATTCGGCACGTCGAATGGGAAAAGCTTCTCCAGATCGCCGTGTTGGCCGGCTGGTCGGTCTCCACCACGGGAATGATGCCGGGGGGCTCCGTCGCCGAGGCACTCGTGGTGCGCGAGGCGGCTGAGCACTATGTCGCGATCGCGCGTGAGCTGCTGGATGTCTACAGGGCGCTCGGTTACGAGCCTCGGGACTTCTTTCACCCTTTCTCGCGCTTTCGCGATCTCTCCCGCCTGGGTTTCGAAGACGCGGTCGCCAGCATGCAGGAGCAGGGGCAGCGGATGCTGGACCAGGGCATCGTTGGACGCCCCTCTCTCCACGTCGACCTGCTGCGCGCCAAGCCCACAGAGGTCGAGCAGTGCCTGCTGCCATTCCTCGTCGAGGCCGAACGTCGCGGGATCGCCGTGCCCACGGCCCGCGCCGCCTATCGAATCATCCGCACTCTCGAACGCATGTCCAGCTAGCCGAGAAGGAGGCAACCGCATGACCAGCCGCATGCTCGATCGGGGCGAACTCGACGAACAGACACACCCTGATCTCAGGCCGCCCAGCTTCTCCGATCCCGCGGAAGAACGTGCCCACCGCAAAGCGCGGCTGGCGGGTGCTTGTCGGATCTTTGCGAAATTCGGCTACGACCACTGGGTGGCGGGGCACCTGACCGTGCGGGATCCGGAGCACACCGACCGCTTCTGGGTCAATCCGCTGGGTGTCTCGTGGCATCGGATTCGGGCGAGTGATTTGCTACTGGCGGACTTCGACGGAAACATCCTCGAGGGCGAACGCCCGCTGAACGCGGCGGCCTTCGCCATTCACGCGGAGCTGCACGCAAACCGAGACGACATCGTCGCTGCGGCTCACGCCCACACCCGCTACGGGCGCGCCTGGTCCGCGACGGGGCGTCCACTCGAGCCGATCAGTCAGGATCACTGCGCGTTCTACGGCGATCACGCCGTCTTCGACGACTACACGGGCGCCGTCTACGATCGGGCCGAGTCGCGCCGTTTTGCGGGCGCGCTCGGGTCGGGAAAGGCCCTGATCCTCAAGAGCCACGGGTTGCTGACCGTGGGGCATTCGATCGACGAGGCAAGCTTCTGGCTGCATCTCATGGAACGCTGTGCGGAGACGATGCTGCTGGTGAATGCCCTGCAGCCGACGGATGGCGAATCCGCCTATCAGGTGCTCTCCGACGAAGTAGCGGCCCTCGCTCGCGAGCAGGTCGGTGAGCACCAGCACGGCTGGCGGGGCTTCCAGCCGCTCTGGGATGAGTTGCTGGCGGAGTCATCCGACTTCCTGGAATGACCGGAGGCAGGAGTGACTGGAAGCCCGCTTGACCAAAGGCCGGCATCGCCGCGGGCAGACTGGGAAGGACAGCATGGGGCAGACACAGACACCGAGGGCGATAGGGGTGGGCGATGCCCTCCCCGCCTTCGAACGAACCACGAGTTTCGGCCACTGGAATCGCTATGCCGCGGTGAACGACGAGTTCATCGATGTGCACATGGACAGCGGCGCTGCGCAAGCAGCCGGCCAGCCCGACGTCTTCGGCATGGGCAACCTGCGGATCGCCTATGTACACAATGTCCTCCACGATTGGCTGAACGGTGAGGGGGATCTCGCGGAGTTCAGCTGCCAGTTCCGGCAACTGAACTTCTTGAATGATCGCCTGCGCACCCAATGCGTCGTGACGAAGAACGAGGAGCGCAATGGCATTCGCCTCGTCTCCCTCGACGTGGACGTGCTCAACCAGAAGGACGAGTGCACGATGCCGGGCGACGCCACCCTCCTGCTCTTTGCCAACGGCAAGGCCAGCAGCCTGTCCGAACCGCCAGCGACCGAGCTGCCCAGCGATCGCACGCCCGGCGTACACCTCGACGCCGAGACCTTGGCCTGGCTGGGCCGGCCGCTCGAGCGTGATGTGGCGCTGCCAGTCGGGGCCAACGATATTCGACGCTGGGCGATGGCGACCTACTACCCCGAGGAGCCGCCTGCGGAGTTCCTCGAAGAGCGGACCGCAGCCGGCCGTCCTTGGGGCGAGCTGGTCGCGCCGCGCGATTTCAATCCCTTTGCCTGGACAAATTGCACGCCCCCCGACACCTATCCCTGGATGCGCGGCATGGGCACCGAGCCGGGCCGCCGCGGCCTGAACGGCGGACAACGCAACCGCTACTTCGCGCCGATCCGCGTCGGGGACGTCATCACCTCGGTGGTGACACTGGTCGACGCCTACGAGAAGGAGGGTCGTAAAGGTCCGATGATGTTCCTGGTCGACGAGGCGCGCTGGACGAATCAGCGCGACGAGCTGGTTCGCCTCGGCCAACGGACAACGATCTACTACTGAGATGGCGCCTTCCTCTCCCCTCTTCGAGTCTCTGCCGCTCGGCCCGATCGAGGCTGCGGGGCGCATCTTCAAGACGGCCACCGCCGAGACTCGCGCCAGCGAGGACGGCTTCGTCACGGACGAGTTGGTCGAGTGGTACCAGTGGCTTGCGCGCGGCGGGACGCCGCTCATCATCACGGGAAACTTCTACATCTCGCCTCAGGGCAAGAGCACCTACCGCATGTGCGGCGTCGATGCGGACGACAAGATCCCCGGGCTCACGCGCCTGGCCGACATCTGCCATCGCTTCGGCGCAAAGCTCGTCGCGCAATTGAACCATTGCGGCCGCCAGGTGATCGTGGGCCATACCGGCGTCGATGAACCCGTATCCGCATCGGCAGTGCGCGATCCGATGATGGGCGCGAAGCCCCGTCCACTGCGCGCGGACGAGCTGCCCGGGATCGTCGAGGCTTTTGCGGAGGCCGCGATGCGCTGCCGCGAGGCCGGCTTCGACGGGGCTCAGATTCACGCTGCCCACGGCTACCTGCTGAACCAGTTTCTCACTCCGCACACGAACCGGCGCCGCGACGCGTACGGCGGCTCGTTCGAAAAGCGTCTGCGTCTGGTGCGCGAGGTGGTGCGGGAGACACGTCGGCGGGTCGGCCCGGACTTCGCGCTGCTGCTGAAGCTCAACGGCGATGACCTCTTGCCGCTGCGCCGCGGGCTTCGCATCGACGACAACGTAGCGATCGCGAAAGCGCTCATCGCCGAGGGGATCGACGCGGTGGAGGTCAGCGTCGGCCACTACGAGTCGGGCTTCCCGATGACAGCGGGACGCTTCGATGATTTTTATCGCGAGCTGGTGGTGCACGGCGCCGGACAACACATGGATGCCCTGCGCCGATTCTCGATGGCGCACTTTCATCGGGCCCTCGACGCCCTTTCGAGATGGCTGTGGCCGCCCCGGGAGGGCTTCAACCTCGAGTACGCGCGGCGCTTCAAGAGCGAGCTCTCGGTTCCGGTGATCGTCGTCGGCGGCTTCCATACGCGCGCCGCCATGGAGAGCGCGCTTGCCGATGGCGGAGCCGACGCCATTTCGTGCGGACGCGCCTTCATCGCCGACCCCTTCCTGGTAGAGCACTTGCGGAGCCGAGAGTCAGGACCACGCTGCGACTACTGCAATCTGTGTCTGGCGCGCTCCGGAACCGGACCGGTCGACTGCTGGAATCCAGCGGTCAGGGCCGAGAAGGAGAAGCTTTTGACCGCGAAGGGATCAATCGAGCCGGGATGAGGTGGCCTTCTCGTCCCAAACGTCGGGGCCACGACCCTGACAGGCCAGCAGGCCGATGGAGGAGCGCGCTCCCCGGCGCGCGGGTGGGACCTTCAGGCGCCGCCGTTCGCAACCAGTCGAGCCCGCTGGCGCCCGATCGCTTCGGCCACGAAATCGAGGAACACGCGCACCCGGCCGGTATCCCTGACGTCCTCGTGCGTCAGCAGCCACAGACCCGTCTCGAGAGCCGGCTCCGGCGGACCCAGGCGTTGCAGGCTGGGATCACCATCGGCCAGGAAGCACAGCAGATGAGCAAGGCCGACGCCGGCCGATACGGCGGCGAGCAGTGCGGTCCCGGTTCGCACGCGGAGCACGCAACGCGCCTCGGGCAGATGTGCGCGCATCCAACGCGCGGCCGGGATGTGTTGCATTTCCTGCTCCCAGCCCACCCACGCCTGAGCGGCGAGATCCTCGATGTCGGCTCGCTCCGCCAGATATCCGCGCGATGCGTAGAGCGCGGAGGAGAGGCGCGCCAGACGCCGCCCCACCAATCGCTCCGGCGGTCGGTCAGTAGCCAGAAGCGCCACCTCCGCTTCGCGCATCGCGAGCTCGGTGGGCGCGGGTGTGCTCAAGAGGTCGACCTCGATTTCGGGGTAACGTCGAGTGAAGACGGCGAGCTCCGGCATCAGGATCGTCGCCACCGCGTCCGTCGTCGCTACCCGCAGAGCTCCGGCGAGCCGCGCATCGCGGCCCCGCACGCGGCGCGAGAGAAGCACAAATTGGGCCTCCATGCGCCGAGCCGATTCCAGCATCTCGGCGCCGACCGCGGTCAACTTGTAGCCCGTGGCAAGCCGTTCGAAGAGCCGCGATCCGAACTCCTCTTCGATTGCATTCAGACGCCGAGAGGCGGTCGAGTAGTTCACGCCAAGTTCGCGGGCCGCATCGTTGAGCGATCCGGTGTCGGCCACGGCGAGGAAGTAGCGGATGTCGTCCCAATTCACCGGCTGGATTGTCGCATACGCTGGAAGGACTGTCCTTCCGCGGAACGTCGGCTGTAAGAGAGGAGCTTCTCATGGGTCAGTGTGACGGACGGGTCGTGATCGTGACGGGCGGAGCGCGCGGGGTCGGGCGCGAGCATTCGCTGGCCTTCGCACGCGAAGGAGCAAAGGTCGTCGTGAACGATCTTGGCGGTGCGGCCGACGGTGGCGGAAGCAACGCCGGTGTCGCATCGCAGCTCGTCGAGGAAATCCGAGCCCAGGGCGGCGAGGCCATCGCGAATGGCGCCGACGTCGCCGACTGGGACGCAACCGAGGAGCTCGTACGCACCGCCATCGAAACCTTCGGGGGCCTGGACGTCGTGGTCAACAATGCCGGAATCCTGCGCGACCGGATGTTCGTGAACACGTCGATCGAAGAGTGGGACCTGATCATCCGCGTACACCTGCGCGGCCACTTTTGCACCAGCCGGCATGCGGCCGCGTATTGGCGCGACCGCGCCAAGGCGGGTGAGTCGGTCGCAGCCCGGATCGTCAACACCAGCTCGGGCGCCGGCCTTCAGGGCAGCGTAGGCCAGAGCAATTACGCCGCCGCCAAGGCCGGCATTGCGGCGCTCACCCTGAACCAGGCCGCCGAGCTGGGCCGCTACGGCATCACGGCAAATTGCATCGCCCCCTCTGCACGCACCCGGCTCACCGAGGGGGTATTCGAGGACATGATGAAGCCCTCCGAGGGCGGCTTCGACGCGATGGACCCGGCCAACATCTCGCCCCTCGTGGTGTGGCTCGGAAGCGAAGCCTCCGGGGATATCACGGGTCGCTGTTTCGAGGTGGAGGGCGGAAAGATCAGCCTCGCCGACGGCTGGCGCAGCGGCCCGGCCGCGGACAATGGGCAGCGCTGGCAGCTAACCGAAGTGGGGGACGCGGTCCGCGAGGTCATCGCGAAGTCGAACCCGCCACAGAAGGTGTATGGAACCTGAGTGCGCGATCGGGAACAGGCTGTCGTCCTGCCCGGCCATCGCCTCGCTGCGGGACGCCGCCGACGCCATCGAGAACTAACGCGCTGCCCGGCACGATGCTTGGACCGCGAGATTCGCGTCCTCCACTCGTACTCGGGTGATACACTCTCACATCGCTACATCGGGAGGATTCCTCCATGGTTGCCGAGCCGTTCGATCTCGACCCCCGCACCATCGATCTCATCACGCCGGAACGCTACGAGCGCGACGGGTACCCCCACGACGAGTGGACCTGGCTGCGGGCAAACGCGCCCGTCTTCTGGTATGAGCGGCCGAACTTCGATCCCTTCTGGGCCATCACCAAACACGCCGACATCGTCGAAATCGGGAAGCGCCCGGACGACTTCCTGATCGAGCCTCGCATCGCGATCTTCGCGAACAACGTGCCGGTCGATGATCAACCGATGCGCCACCTGATGACGATGGACGCGCCGGACCACAGAAAGTTCCGAAACGTGATCTCGAAGCGCTTCACGCCGCGCATGGTGAAGCAGTGGGAGCCAAAGGTCCGCGCCATCACACGACGGACCCTCGACGAGGCCTCCGAGAAGCCCGAGTGCGACTTCGTCGAGGATGTGGCCGCGCCGATCACGATCGCCGTGATCGCAGAAATGCTCGGCCTGCCGCGCGCGGACTGGCCGCTGCTCTTCCGCTTGACCAACCAGATTACGACACCCGAGGATCCGGAATTTCAAGAGGGCAACACCGCCTTGGAGACCCTCGACCGGGCGCGCGAGGAACTTTTCCGGTACTTCCAGGAGCTCACCGCGGAGCGCCGCAAACGGCCCACAGACGACCTCGTCTCGGCGATCGCAAACGCGCAGGTGGACGGCAAGCCGCTAGAACCCGTCGAGCTGCTCTCCTTCTACCTCTTGCTCGTCATTGCGGGCAATGAGACCACGCGCAACGCCATGACCGGCGGCATGCTCGCTTTTCTCGATGCACCCGCCGAATGGGAGAAGCTCGTGGAGGACCCCACTCTCATCGATCCGGCGATGGAGGAGATCGTGCGCTGGAGCACGCCGGTGATCCAGCTGGCTCGTACGGCTTCGCGCGACGTGGAGATCCACGGCCAGAACATCCGCGAGGGGCAGTCGGTGTGTCTCTTCTACGCGTCGGGAAACCGCGACGAGGAGATCTTTTCCGATCCCTTCCAGTTCAGGATCGATCGGCGGCCGAACGAGCACGTGGCTTTTGGTCGCGGCGAGCACAGCTGCCTGGGTGCGCACCTCGCGCGACTCGAACTCCGTTGCTTGTTCGAGCAATTCCGCGACAGGCTCAAGGCGATCGAGGCGGCAGGCCCGTTCGTTCGTGTGCGTTCATCCTTCGTCGGCGGCATCAAGCGCGCCCCGATCCGCTGGACACTGGCGCCAGCCCAGGACTGAGAAGGCGCTCGGCTGTTTCGCAAGGCTTTCTGCAGCGCCACTGAGCGACGGTCGGATATGATTCGGCTTCAGCATCCGGAGGCCCTGTGAGTAGCTCGTCCTTCCGCCCATCGTCCCTCGGAACCATCCCGCGCCTCGTTCAGGACTCCGCCCAACGCTATGCCTCGCGGAACGCCGTCGAAGACGATGGCAGAAACCTCAGCTTTGCGGAGCTGGGGCAGGCGGCTGTGGCCTCGACCCGGGCCTTTGTGGCCGCCGGCGTCGCGCCCGGCGATCGAGTTGCGATCTGGGCTCACAACTGCCTCGAGTGGGTGCTGGCCGCCGTGGGGCTCCAGGGAGCCGGGGCCGTCCTGGTTCCCATGAACACGCGCTTCAAGGGCCGCGAGGCCGCCTACATCCTGAACAAGAGCCGGGCGCGGCTGCTGTTCACCGTGGGCGAGTTTCTCGGAACGCGTTACGTCGACATGCTGGATGAACAGACGCTTCCGCATCTAGAGAGGACGATCACGCTTCAATTTCACGACAGCCGCGCCATCCCCTGGGACGACTTCATCGCCAGCGGATCGAGTATCGACGAGACCGCTGCGCGCGCACGGATCGAAAGCGTCGCGCCCGACGAACTCTCCGACATCCTCTTCACCTCCGGCACCACGGGCAAGCCGAAGGGCGTGATGTGCACCCACGAGCAAGTGATGCGGGGCTTCGAATCGTGGACCGAGCTGGTGGGGCTTCGCGAGGGAGATCGCTACCTCATCGTGAATCCCTTCTTTCACGCATTCGGCTACAAGGCCGGCTGGCTCGCGTGCATCATGCGCGGCGCCACCATGTTGCCGCACGCGGTCTTCGACGCCGACGCGGTGCTGGCTCGTGTCGCAGAGGACCAGATCAGCGTCCTGCCGGGGCCGCCCGCGCTACACCAATCGATGCTCATGCATCCGGAGCGCGCCAACTTCGATCTCTCGAACCTGCGCCTGTCCGTCACCGGGGCTGCCGCGATTCCCGTCGAGCTCATCCGCCGCATGAAGAGCGACCTGGGCTTCGACACGGTGATCACCGGCTACGGACTGACCGAGGCCAGCGGCATCGCGACCATGTGTCGAGACGGCGACGATGCGGAGACCATCGCCACGACCTCCGGGCGTGCCATCGACGACGTCGAGGTCTCGTGCATCGACTCCGAAGGCCGGGAGGTGCCGAGAGGCGAACCTGGAGAAGTGGTCGTGCGCGGCTACAACGTCATGCAGGGATACTTCGAGGACGAGGAGCAGACCCGGGACACCATCGACGCCGAAGGTTGGCTCCACACGGGAGACATCGGGGTCATGGACGAGCGCGGCTATCTCCAGATCACCGACCGCGTGAAGGACATGTTCATCATGGGTGGCTTCAACTGCTACCCAGCCGAGATCGAGGGCCAGCTCTTCGAGCACCCCGAGGTCGCCCTGGTCGCCGTGATCGGAATCCCCGACGAACGCATGGGTGAAGTCGGCATGGCCTTCATCGTGGCGGAGCCGGGCACCACCCCCAACGCCGAGACGATCACGACCTGGTGCAAGGACAACATGGCCAACTACAAGGTCCCGCGTCGGATCGAAGTCGTCGATGAGCTCCCGATGAACGCCGCCGGCAAGGTCCAGAAATACCTGCTGCGCGAGAAGGCCTTGGCAGGACACTAGCCCCAAAACGCAAGAGGCAGAGGGGACGGTGTTGCTTTCTTGCCTTTTTCAGGACCTGTTCGCTAAAGCCACCGCTCAGCCGAAAAAAGGCAAGAAAGCAACACCGTCCCCGGAGTCCAAGACGGTTAGACTGCGCCCGTGGACACCACCCAGCTTCTCGGCCCGCTGGTCCTCTTCCTGTTGATGGTGATCGTGGGCCTGCAGCTCACGCCGCCCGATTTTCGGCGTGTGCTCGCCAGTCCTCGCGTGATCGTGATCGGCACGCTCGGACAGATCGTGCTGCTTCCGCTGATGACCTGGGCGGTCATCTCATTGCTCGGCCTGTCTCCGATCTTTGGCGCCGGCGCCGTGATCCTGGCCGCGTCTCCAGGCGCGGGAATGTCCAACGTCATGGCCGCAGTGGCGGGTGCTCACGTGGCCCTGTCGGTGACGATGACTGCCGTCTCCTCCGTGCTCGCGGTTTTCACCTTGCCGGCGCTCACGGCGGTGGGGATGAGGGTCTTCGTCGGGGAGGCAGCCGATGTCGACGTGCCGATCGGGTACTTGATGAGCCAGATGGCCCTCTTCCTGCTCCTCCCGATCGGCCTCGGGATGCTGATGCGCGCGTGGCTCGGGGACGCTACCCGACGCTTTGTGCCATGGATCAATCGGGTCGCTGTGCTCGTCATCATCGCCCTGACCCTCTCCAGCGCATCCGGGAGCCAGACGCCCCTGCCCACGGGCTCCGAGCTGACACGTGCACTGGCGGCGGGGTCCCTTTGGACCGCCAGCGCCATGGGGATTGGCTGGGGCCTCGCCAGCCTGCTGAGACTGGACGCCGACGACCGCTTCACCTTCCTGATCGAGTTCTCCGCGCGCAACGTCGCGCTGGCCTTCATCGTCGCCGTCTCATCACTCGGTCGCCTGGATCTCGGCTTCTTCAGCGGCGTGTACGCCTTGACGGGTTTCCCGGCGGCCATCGTCCTGGCGGTCGCCCGCGGCCGTCTGCGCGCATCGCCCGATCTCACAGCTCCATCGGAGGAGTGACGACACGCCATGGGACAGCTCGAGGACAAAGTCGCGGTGGTCACTGGGAGTGGCTCGGGAATCGGGAAGGCGACGGCATTGGCTCTGGCCCGGGAAGGGGCCCGGGTGATCGTGGCCGAGATCAACCGCGAGTCGGGAGAGGAGACAGTGCGGGTCATCGGCCGGCAGGGGGGGCACGCGATCTTCGTGAAGACCGACGTCACCCGCGAGGCCGACGCCGTGTCGCTCGTGAAAGCGGCCGTCGAGACCTACGGACGGCTCGATAGCGCGGTGAACAACGCCGGAATCGATGGGCCCGCGGCTCTCACTGCGGAGTGGACGCGCGAGGACTTCGAGCGCGTCCTCTCGGTCAATCTCCTGGGTGTATTCCTGGGGATGAAGAGTCAGATCCCGCAGATGATCGCGCAGGGCGGCGGTACCATCGTCAACGTGGCCTCGACCATGGGGGTGGTCGCCCATCCGGCCATCCCCGCTTATGTCGCGAGCAAGCACGCGGTGGTCGGCCTCACGAAGTCGACCGCCCTGGGAACCGTCCGCGAGGGTGTTCGCGTCAACGCAGTCTGCCCCGGGAACACCAATACGCCGATCATGAAGGCCATGGAGAAGCACGAGCCCGAAAACTTCCGGGATCTGATGAGCGCGACGCCCGCCGGGCGGCTCGCCGAGCCAGGGGAGATCGCCAATGCCATCATCTGGCTCTGCTCGGATGCTTCGAGCTACTGCACGGGCCACGCGCTCCTGGTCGACGGCGGCTACTCCATTCAGTAGCCGCGTGTGCCCCCCGCCTATGCCTTGGGGCGCAGCTTGTAGCGAATCGGGAGGTGCTTGATTCCACCCACGAGGCTCGAACGCAGCCGCTGCGGCTGTCCGGCGAGTTCGACGTGCTCGAGACGTCGGGCCAGGTGGCGGAAGGCCACCCGCAGCTCGAGTCGCGCCACGTGGGCGCCGGCGCAGTAGTGCTCGCCCACGCCGAACGAGAGGTGCGCGTTCGGCACACGGTCGATCCGGAAGGTAAAGGGATCCTCGAACACTTCCTCGTCACGGTTGGCGGAGGGATAGAACATCGCGACCTGCTGGCCGGCCCGCACCTTCTGCCCGCGGATCTCCACGTCCTCCGTGGCGGTGCGCACCATGTGAATGAGCGGGCTGACCCAGCGCACGGCCTCCTCGACGGCCGGGTGAAGCAGCTCCGGATCGCGCTGCAGCCTGGAGAACTCCTCCGGGTGCTCGATGAATGCCAACATGCCGCCCGTCGTGGCGTTGCGCGTCGTCTCGTTTCCGGCCACGACGATCACCATGTAGTAGGCGAGGAGATCCGCCTCCGACATCGGCGCCCCGTCCACCTTCGCCTGGGCCAGGAAGGTGATCATGTCGTCCTTGGGGTTCTTCCTGCGCTGCTTCGCCATCTCGGCGAAGTAGCCGTACAGCTCCGCCATGGCCCGCTGGGAGGTCTGTATGGGGGTCTCCCCCGGCTGCCGATACTCGGGATCGCTCGAACCGATCGTCTGATTGGTCCACTGGAAGAGCATGTCCCAGTCTTCCTTGGGCACGCCCAGCAGCCAGGCAATCACGGCGATCGGAAGCGGTGCGGCCACCTTCTGAACGAAGTCGCACTCGCCCTCGTCGCCACCCTCGCCGAGACCATCGATGATTTCTTCGGCGATCTGCTCGATGTCATCCTGGATCTTGAGCAGAGCGCGGGGCGTGAAGCGCCGGCTGATGAGCTGGCGGTAGGGACCGTGCTTCGGGGGATCCATCTGGATGATGGTCGGAGGCGGCTGGAAATCCTCGCCCGCAGGCTGGCGATCGGTCATGATCGCGATCGTCGGGTTTTGGGAGAAGAGCTCCGGCTGTCTCGAGATCCAGCGAATGTCCGACTGCTTGGTCACCGCCCAGAATGGCATCGCCTCGTTGCGTTCGTACCAGAAGATCGGAGCCTCACGACGCAATGCCGTCCACGCGTCGTGGGGATAGCCGTTGTCGACGTAGTAGTCGGGATCGATGAGCTCGAGGTTTTCGAGGTTGAGAGGCTCGGATGCCATGACGTGCTCTCCTTGTCTGGTGTGCCCTGCGTACTACGCCCGTACCCGTTGCCGGCTGCCTGGCGCGGGCGATCCTGGCAGCGTCCCTTCCAGCCAGGTTGAGCCGGGCCCCCTGCCTACCCATGCAACGTGCTTCTCGTCTATTGGATCCAAGCGGGTGCTCGTTGACCGCCTTGCAGATCTTGAATGAAACGACTTCTTTCAGCAACGACATTCTTCGAAGCTCTCGCTCCGCAAGAAGCTGAGGTCGGTCCGCAGGCCTACTCTTCGGGCATGCTCAGGTAGTCTCGCTTGCCGACCTCGACGCCATTGTGCCGGAGAATGTTGTAGGCCGTCGTGATGTGGAAGTAGAGGTTCGGCACGACGAAGTCCAACAGGTGACTCTTGCCCTCCATCTCGAAGCTGCCACCCGGGTATTTCATCTCGACCGTTCGCGAGTCCGCGCCTACGAGCGCCTCCGGCTCGATTTCGGCCAGAAAATCCAGGGTCTTTTGAATGCGAGCCCGCACATCGGAAAAACTCGCCTCGTCGTCCTGCCAGCTGGGAATCTCGACACGCGCGAGCCGAGCGGCTCCACCCTTGGCGGTATCGCTCGCCATCTGGATCTGCTCGATGAACCCGCGCATGTTGGGGAACAGGCGCGCGTTCAAGAGCACCGCGTGCTCGATCCCTTGCTCATCGGCATGGGCCTCCGCCTTGGCGACAATCACGGCAAGGCCCGTCAATGCGCGGGACATCGGGGGAATGGTCTGGTCGTAAATGCTGATGGTCATGGCGTTCCTTCTCCGGATCTTGCGCCGGGAAAAGTGGATACGAGGTCAAACGGTTCCGCGTTAGGCCCCAGCCTTCAGATCGGACATCTCGCGATCGAATACGTCGAAGAAGCACTCGGCATTGGGAAGGACCCAGAAGCGGTCGGCGAGAATCGCCTCGGACACCATGGGCCCCACAGCGTCCGGCGAAATTCCTGCATCTACTGCGCCGTCGATGCCATCCCAGAGAGCCTGGACCTCCGGGGCGAGAGCGGGGCCTTCCCGAGGCCTCCCGCCAGGCCCCGTGGTCTGCATCTGCGACGTAATGTTGGTCGCGACGCCGCCAGGACACACGAGTGTGATGCCGACTCTCGCCTGCTTGATTGCAAACTCTGCTCGCAGCCCCTTCGAAAGACCGACGATGGCGTGCTTGGTGGCCGCATAGGGGCCGTGACACGGAGCCGTCATCAGGCCTCCCGCCGACGCCACGTTCACGACATGCGCTTCTTCCTGGGCCAGAAGATGCGGCATGAAGGCCTTGATGCCGTACACCGTTCCCCACAGGTTGACCCCGACGACCCACTCCCAATCGTCGTCGGAGATCTCCCACGCGTACCCCGGCGCATAGACACCGGCGTTGTTCACCAGAACATGGACCGCCCCGAAACGGTCGAGCGTCGCGCTGGCAAGCCGCTCGACTGCGCCCCGGTCTTCGACGTCGGTCGGTACGGCCAGCACGGGCGCGCCCATCGAGGAGATCTGTTCTTCTGCCTTGGCCAGGCGCTCCGCGTTCTGGCTCGCTATGACGACACTCATGCCTTGGCGGGCAAACTCGGCAGCCACGGCGAGTCCGATTCCGCTGCTCGCGCCAGTGACCACCGCCACTCGGCCTTCCAATGTCTTCATCTGATGATCCTCCATCCAGCGCCGCAGACCAGAATGGTTTCCGCCTGCCTCACGCGGTGACTCGATGCGATGACCGCGGCCTCAGCCCGACTCGCGAAATCGCAGCAGGCGCCCCGGGTGGCCTCGGCATTGGCCCTTTCCCTAACGCCCCTTGAAACGCGGCTCGCGCTTCTCCGCGAACGCCGCACGCGCCTCCTGGATGTCCTCGGTGCCCTCCGAGCAGACGAATTCCGTGGCGAGCCCGAAGTCGAGAGAGAGGACCTGCTGCAGCTCGATCATCTTGTTGACGGCCATCTTCGACCAGCGCACCGCGGACTGCGCACCGTTTGCGACCTTGCGCGCGTAGGTGAGGGCGTGGTCCATCAGCTCGTCGGCGGGGACGACGTGGTTCACGAGACCGATCCGGTCGGCCTCTGCGGCTGGAATGAGCTCGCCCGACATCAGGTACTCCTTGGCGCGGTGCGGGCCGACTAGCAGAGGCCAGATCACCTGGCCGCCGTCTCCCGCTGTGAGGCCGGCCTTCACGTGAGTATCGCCGATCTTCGCGGTATCGGACATGAAGATGACGTCACACATCAGTGCGATCGTGGCACCGAGCCCAACGGCCGCGCCGTTGACCGCGGCGATGAGCGGCGTCTCGCAGTGGAGCATGGCCCAGTTGAGCCGCCGACTGCGCATGGCGTTGCGGATGGTGTGGTCGGGTGGGTAGAAGCCGACGAGATCACCACCTGCGCAGAACGCCTTGCCGGCACCGGTGATCACGATGGCCCCGACATCGTGATCGTAGGTGAGATCCTGGAGGGCGTGATCGATCCCATCGTGAAGCGCGAGGTTCACGGCGTTGCGCTTCTCGGGGCGATCGAGGGTGAGGACGGCAACCTTGTCCTCGATCTCGATCTTCAGGTGGTTCTCTTCGTGATAGCGGGCGTAGTCCACGGGCAGCCTCCTATTCGATGGGTGGGGATCCTATCATCCCGCCTTCTGGCCAAACTCGGCGCGCAGAAGGGCTTTTTGGACCTTGCCGGTCGAGTTGTGCGGCAGCGCCGCGACGCACTCGACCTGCTCTGGAATCTTGATCTTCATCAGACCCGCAGACAGGCAGTGGCGGCCGACGTCGCCCAGGGTGAGCGGGTCGCTGGGATCGACGAGCACCACAACGGCGCAGCAGCGCTCTCCGCGCTCCGGGTCCGGGAGCCCGATCACCGCCACTTCGCGCACCTTGGGATGCTCGACGAGGAGATCCTCGACCTCCTTCGCGCTGATGTTCTCGCCTTTGCGAATGATGACATCCTTCCGGCGGCCGGTGACCCGGAGCTGGCCCGCGGCGTCGAGCACGCCGAGATCGCCGGTGCGGACGAAGCCCTCTTCGTCGATGGCCTCGGCGTCTAGTCGCGAATCGAGGTACCCGAGGAACTGCATCGGGCCTTTCACGCAGATCTCGCCCTCGACTCCGACCGGAGCGCTCCTCCCATCGGGGCGCACGGTCTTCATCTCGACGCCGAGTACCGCGCGCCCATCCGTCGCCAGCACATCGTCGGGATCTCCGAGGTGGTTGTAGGCCAGCGCTGGACACTCCGTGAGCCCGTAGCCCGACACGATATCGACGCCTAGAACCTCGCGCGCCTCGCGCTGCAGGTTAGCGGGCTTCGCGGCACCACCGCCGATCAGGGCGCGCAGCTTCGGAAACAACACGCGGTCGGGCTCCTGTCGTTGCGCGGCGATAAATGCCTGCCAGAACGCCGGGCCGGGTCCGGCCAGAGTGACGCCGTTCGCGTGAAGCGCCTTGATGACGACCTCGGCATCGAAGGTCTCCGTCAGGATGAGGGCGTATCCGACCATGAGGGCGGAGAAGAGCAGCGACGGCCCGCCGATGTGCGGATAGGGGAAGACGAGGGACACGCGGTCGTCGGGAGAGAAACGATGGGGTGGCCCAATGCCGCGCGCCGAAGCCGCAAGGGTCGCGTCGCTGTGCTTTGCCCCCTTCGGGTCCGTCGTCGTCCCCGAGGTGTAGAAGACCCAACGCCAGGGCGCGTCCTCGGGCCGCACGCTCGGGGGGGCTGCGGGCGGCAGAGCAGCTGCGGAGCCCCCACCGAGGAGTGCCTCGAGGACGAGCACCTTCGGCTGCGACTGGATGTCGCCGAGCGCGCTCGCGGCGAACGCTCGAGGATCGCTCTGCCTCGTCGTCGGGGACACGATCAGCACATCGCTCTTCGACTCGCGCACCGCGAAGGTGAGCTCGCGCGCCCCAACGGTGGGTAGCAGCGGCACCTGTACGGCCCCCAGCCGCGAGAGAGCCGCTGTCAGCACGAGAGCATCGATGCGCGTCGGCATCAGCCAGGCGACCCGCGTCTCTGCCTGAATCTTTCGCTCCCAAAGGACACGGGCCAACGCCAGGGATCGGTCCCGAAGCTCGCCGAAAGAGAGGGTGGCGCCATGCTCGTCCGTAGCGAGGAGCGCAGCCGGAGTGCACGAGGCACGGCGTTCGACCAGGTCCCATAGATCGTTGCCATCGAGCATGCCTACGCCTGCCAGAGCTTCCATTCCTCTACAGGTAATCCACAACCAGGTGACTCAATGCCCTGACACCCATCTCCAGGCTCGGCTCGTACATGTCGAACAATGGGGAGTGGTTGCTGGGCAGGGTTGCCGGATCGACGCCGGGAAGCCCATTGCCCAGGAAGAAATAGAGCCCTGGGATTTCCTGTACGAAGAGAGAGAAGTCCTCCGCGACGGTCTGCGGCTGGACATCCGCAACGGCTCGATCACCGGAGACCCGCTTCAGAGTCGGCATCATCCGGTCCAGCAATTGGGCATCATTGAGTACTGCCGGATTGCCAGAGATCAATTCGAATTCAATGGACGCACCGGCACTCTCAGCTATCAGCCTTGCGGTTCGCTCGATACGCACGTGAATCTGCTCGCGCATCTCGGCGTCAAAGGTCCGGATCGTACCCTCCATCTCGACGCTGTCCGGTATCACGTTGCTGCGGATGCCTCCGGAAATGCGCCCGACACTGACGATGGACGGAGCCTTCGTGACGTCCACCTGCCGGCTCTCGATGGTTTGCAGCCCCAGCACGATCTGTGAGGCCACGACGATCGGGTCCACGCCGTTCCACGGCCTGGCGCCATGCGTCTGCCTGCCCTTGACGACCATCTTGAAACGATCAGAGGCGGCCATCAGGGGTCCTGCGCGCACGGCAATCTGCCCGCCAGGCTGATTGATTCCTACATGCTGTCCGAACACCGCTTCGGGTTTGCGCTCTGCGAACAGGCCTTCTTCCAGCATCAGGCTGGCACCGCCCTCCTCGCCTTCGGGGGCGCCCTCCTCGGCCGGTTGAAAGATCAACATGACCGAGCCGGGCAGTTCCTGTTTGACTTCATTCAGCACCCATGCAGTGCCCAGCGCCATGGCCATGTGATTATCGTGACCGCAAGCGTGCATGACGCCGACTTCATTGCCCTTGTATTCGCCACGTGCCTTCGAAGCGAAGGGCAGGCCCGTTTCTTCGGTCACCGGCAGACCGTCCATATCCGCGCGGATGGCCACCAGGGGGCCGGGCTTCCCGCCCTCGATCACGGCAACGACACCCGTTCGGGCAATCCCGGTACGTGGCTCCAGACCCATGCCGACGAGAATCTCGGTCACCCGGGCTGCGGTGTTGAACTCGCGGTTGCTGAGTTCCGGGTTCTGGTGGAACCAGCGCCGCCACTCGACCACCTGCGGCTGGGCGTCGGCGGCCAGCCGGTCGATTTCGTCCCAGGAGATCTGGGCATGGGAAGAGAGGGGAAGGACGATGGTCAGAACAAGGATCAGCTTGCGCATGGTTCTGATCCTATCTCACGAATCCGTGCTGCGATGGTATCGTGGCCGTCGAGGAATCGTGGAGGATCGCTTGGGAGCCAAGGGCATGCGAGATCGATTCGGGCAGCTGGGGATCCTCCTTGGCCTGGCGTGCCTGCTCGTGGCAGCCCGCGCGGGAGCCACGCAGAGCTTCGATCTCGTCCTGCGGGGCGGCCGCGTCATCGACCCCGAGACCCAGCTCGACGCCGTCCGGAACGTCGGCATCCGCGACGGCGTCGTCCAGGCCGTCACGGCCGAGAGCCTCGAGGGTCGAGAGACGCTCGATGTCCGCGGTCTCGTCGTCGCACCGGGCTTCATCGACACCCACAGTCACGCGCAGACACCAAGCGGCCAGACCTATCAGGTGCGCGACGGCGTGACGACGGCACTCGAGCTCGAAGCCGGCGTCCATCCGTTTCCCGGGACGCAGCAGCAGCTGGAGGGCGTGGCGCTGATCCACTACGGCGCCTCCGCAAACTATCTCTTCGCCCGGGAGCAGGTGAAGGGCTCGACCGAGGCGGCCGTGGGCGAGCGCGCGACCTCCGAAGAGGTGACTCGGGCCCTCGCGAAGCTGGAGGCAGACCTCGATCGCGGTGCGCTCGGAATCGGCCTGCTCCTCGACTACATGTCGGAGGCCGTCGACGCATCGGAGCTCCGGAAGATCTTCGAGCTCGGCGCGCGCCGCCGCCAGCTCATCTTCATCCACATGCGCCGCCCCGCCCGCGCCGGCGACCCCGCGGGCCTGAGCGAGGTGCTCGAGCTGGCGCGGGCAACAGGGGCGGCGATCCAGATCTGTCACATCGGCTCCAACGCGATCGGCGGTATCGCCACGTTCCTCGAGATGATTCGCTCGGCGAGGGCCAAGGGCGTCGACGTCAGCGCGGAGACCTATCCGTACACGGCGGGCTCCACCTACATCGGCGCCGCCGTCTTCGGCCGCGACTGGCAGACGGCATACGGCACGACGTGGGCCGACGTCGAGTGGCCGCCGACCGGAGAACGCTTCAGCGAGACGACGTGGAAGGAGTACCGGGCGAAATTCCGCGACGACCGCAACGCCCTGATCATCCACCATTTCAACCGCGAGGAGTGGCTCGAGCAGTCGCTGCGCGATCCCCTGGTGATGATCGCCTCGGACGCCGTGCCCACCCGGTCGCTGGAGGAGCGCGCCCATCCGCGCAGCATGGGGACTTTCGCGCGCGTGCTCGGCGTCTACGTTCGCGAGCGGGGCGTGCTCACCCTCTCCGAGGCGATTCGCAAGATGACGCTGATGCCCGCCCAGCGGTTGGAGCGGCTCACGCCGGAGATGGCGCGCAAGGGCCGCATCCAGCCCGGCAGCGACGCGGACATCACGATCTTCGATCCGAACACCGTGAACGATCGAGCCACGTTCAAGGAGCCGAACCAGTTTTCTGCCGGTATCGCACACGTCCTGGTCGGCGGCTCGTTCGTCGTGCGCGACGGCGCCAACGTCGCGGGGGTACACCCCGGGAAGCCCGTCCTCTCCGGGAGCACCGTCGATTAGCTCCGCGCCGGTTGGTTGGTTTCCGGGCGGGTCTCGGGTGCGAAGGGGCCGAGCTTGCAGCGCTCCAGCTCGGCCGTCATCAGGCGCTGGAACTTTTTGTTACGCGCCAGAATCAATGGAAAGAGAGATAGGTAGCCACGGGGCAGGCGGGGGCTCTCGTCGCGCAATTCGGCGACTACGCGGATTGCATTCGGGACTACACGCCACCGGAGCGCGTTCCCGCGGTTTCGCCATCGGGGCTGATCTTCCTCATCGCCCTCTTGACGACAGCAGGGATTCGCCACCTCAACGCGTAGCTCGATGATTCGCGATGGTGCAGTCCGCTGCCACGGTCGGGCAGACCGGGAAAGCGAACCAGACCGGGGGGCGGGTCAGTCCGCGCGCGGGGCCGGCGGCAACGCCGTCTTGGCCTTGGGGTCCGGGCTCAAATCCTGTGGCGGCTTGGGCGCGATCCGTCGCTTTGCCGGCTCGTCGGTCGCCGGCTTGGTGGGAGAGACCTCCGTCGGACGGCCGGGCGTCTCCCGGGCAATCGCCGGCGACTCGTCACGGCGTTTCGCCTTGTCGGCGGCAGCACCTCCCAGGCCCAGCGGATCGAAGAGAGCGCGTGCCCCGGCGGACAGCGGGTCGAGCTTCTGCAGCAACTCGAGCTTCGATGCAAAGGTCTCCTCGCGGCGGTGATCGGCGAGCACTCGCTTCACGACCAGCTCGGCCGGCGATTGCGAGTGCTTGGCGATCTCGCGGACGACCGGCGCAATCTGCGCCACCAGCCGTTTGACCAATTCGGCGGGCTCGGCGTGCTCCTGGATGGGCGTGTTGTCGAGGAGAGCGTTTCGCAGCCGCGGCTGGTTCTGGCGCAGCTGACTCATGGCCGCGGTGAGCTTGTCGCGCAGGCTCACCAGTCCGGCGATATCCCGCTCTTGAATCGCGAATGACTCCCGCTCGACGCCCTTGGCGACACGCACCACCGATGTGGGCTGACCAGCCTCGCCATAGTGGAAGTCGTAGCCCGTGTCCTGCTCCTGCACCGAGGTGCGCAGCCTCACCGTCGTAGCGCCAGAGGCATGGGACACCTCCACGACATATTCCTTCGCGAGCTTGTGGCTGCGCAGTTCCACGCTCTTGCGAACCCACCCCCCCTCCTCCGGAACCGTGATGGACAGCTGTGGCAGCAGTTCTCTGATGCGAACCGGCTCGTTGAAGAGGTGATCGCCGGGGATATCGAGATCCATCACCCACGACACCTCCGTGCCGGCAGCGGAGCCCACCAGCTCGGCGCTGTAGCGCCCGTCCTTGCCCAGGCTGGCGTTCACGATCTGGGTGCTCTCCGGCAGATCGTGACGCAGCAGCAGCGCCTCGAGTCGACCGAGGTTCTCCGCTCGCCCCTGTGTGACGGTGGCCCGGAGCTGGCTCAGCTCGGCCTCGAGCGTGGAGTGCACCGCGCTTTCGTTGTGGCCGATCTCCGAATCAACCGCCTCGCGCAGCGCAGCCACGCACGTCTCGACCACCGGTCCGCCCTCCAGACCACCGCAATCATCGAGGGCCCGGCCGAGTCGATGGCCGACCATGCGGAGCTGCTCGAGCTCGGTGGCGGCGTACTTCTCGCGCTTCTTCGCCTGCTTCTCCTGCTCGTTCGCCTCGTCGTCGGCCTCGAGCAGAGAGACGGAAAAGTCCAACACGTCGCTCAAGAAATTGATGTAATTGAACTCGAGCGGCGACTCGCTCGCATCACCGTATAGGTACTTCACGGTGCCGATACTCCTCACTTCCAGTCTAGTCGATTATGTGGCCAACCCACTGGAAGACGTGTCAGACTATCGGCAAGAAGTGGCTAGACGTCGCAACAGAGGGATGAAGTGCGCATTTCTCCGGCAACTCACCGGCAACCGACGAAAATGAGGGCGCGATCTCCGCGCGGCGACGGCCGCAAACCTCTCCCGACTCTCGCATGACGAGCGATTCACCGATTCGTTCCGGTGTCTTCCTGGCACCCTACCATGCCGATGACCAGAACCCGACGCTGCAGATCCGGCGCGATCTCGATCTCGCTGAGCACCTCGATCGCCTGGGTTACGACGAGCTCTGGGTTGGCGAGCACCACTCCGCCTCCTTCGAGACCATCGCGTCGCCCGAGATCTTCATCGCGGCGGCGGCGGAGCGAACGCGTCGCATCCGGCTCGGAACCGGTGTCGTCTCGCTGCCCTATCACAACCCACTGATGGTGGCGGATCGCATCACACAGCTCGAACATCAGACCCAGGGGCGCTTGATGTTCGGCGTGGGGCCCGGGCAATTGCCTTCAGATGCGCACATGCTCGGCATCGACGTCGGCCGGCAACGAGAAATGATGAACGAATCGCTCGAGGTGCTGATCCCGTTGCTCCGCGGCGAGGCCGTGACTCACAAGACGGATTGGTTCGACCTGCGCGACGCACGAGTCCAGCTGGCGGGCTATAGCCATCCGATCATCGAGATGGCGGTCGCCTCCGCGGTCTCGCCCTCGGGTCCCCGGGCAGCGGGCAAGCACGGCATCGGCATGCTCTCCTTTGCCGCGACCAGCAGCACGGGCTTCGACCTGCTTCCGGCGCATTGGGATGTCTGTGAACAGCTCGCCGACGAGTACGGACAGCACGTCGATCGCCGCAATTGGCGACTCGCCGTCCCGATGCACCTGGCAGAAACTCGCGAACAGGCCTACGCGGACGTGAGACACGGAATTCTCAAACTGGTGCGCTATTTCGAGAAGCTCGGATCCGAAGAGATGCGCTCCGTTCGCACGGTCGAAGCGGCAATCGAGCACTGGACGGAACACGGTCTCAGCCTTCTGGGGCGCGCTGTCATCGGAACACCGGACGATGCGATCGAGCGGATCGAAGCCCTGCAGAAACAGTCGGGCGGCTTCGGGACGATCATGTTGCTCGCCCATGACTGTGCCGACCCGAGCGCCACTCTCCACAGCTACGATCTCTTCGCCAATTACGTGATGTCAGGCCTCCGGAACTCCAATCGACATCGGCACGAGAGCCTCGATTGGTTCCAGGAAAACAGCGGCACCATCGTCGGCGATCTCCGCAGGGCCATCGGCAAGACGGTCGAGGCCCATGAAGAGGAGCGACGAGCTCGCGGCAGCGGAGTGTCCTGGGGCGATGCCCGGGATTTGCTGACGGGCGAGAACGAATCCTAGAGCGATCACGGTGCTCCTGACGACGGTGCGTCGCGTGGCACCAGGCCAATGATCCGAAGCGGCCCGCCCGATCCACCTCGGATCTTCATCGGCAGCGCGATGACGGAGAAACCGCGAGGCGGCAGGGCATCGAGGTGCGCAACGTTCTCGAAGGCCGGCACGTCGCGCGCGAAGAGCACCCGATGGCTCTCGAAGCCTTTCGACGGCCCGTGGTCGATGCTCGGCGTATCCAGCCCTACGGCCGCGATCACCCGCTCTTCGACGAGCCAGCTCGCGGCCTCGGGATGCAGCCCCGGGAAATGAAGCCCTTCTACCCCCGCCGCGCCGCGCTCGGCCGTGCCCATGTAGCGCTCGCGATCCGGCCAGCGCGCCCCAAACCCGGTATGGAGGAGCACGATGCTCCCCGGCTCGATCGCCCCATGCAGGGCCTCCCACGCCAGGAAGTCGTCGACTCGAACGAGGTAGTCGCGAGCCCTTTCGCATTGAATCGAAACGTCGACGACGATCCCTTCTCCCACGAGCTTCTCGAGCGGGATCTCGTCGACCGTCACCTGCCCCTCGGCAAAGTGACGGGGCGCGTCGATGTGGGTGCCGCCATGTTCCGCGCTGCGGAAGGCATTCGCGGCGTAGTAGTAGCCGCCCTCGGTGACGCCCTCGAACCCCGGCTCGAGCACGAAGCCTTCCTCGGTGGGCCAGTAGATCGTCTCGGCGTCGAATGGATGGCTGAGATCGACGATCCGATAAGCGTCGAGATCGAGACCCCTCGAAACGCAAGCGAGCGCGAGACAGCAGAAGGCCGCGAGGACGAGGAGACGCGGGGCACTGGCGCGCTCCCGGCCGGGATTCGCGTCGAACATCGATCCTCCTCTACCGCCGACGTTCGTGCGACTCTAGCGCGGGGAGCCGATGAAGAGCGATCGACCGACGACCCATGCGAAGACGGAAAGTCCCACGGACGAGCTTCGCTAAGCGTCCGCAGCACCGGTTCGGGCGACTCATCACATCATCTGGAAGGAGGAAATCCGCAATGGCGGGACAGTTTGCCGGCAAGGTGGCCCTGGTCACAGGGGCAGGCTCGGGGATCGGCTTTGCCATCGCCGCGGCTCTTGCGGAAGAAGAGGCCAAGGTCGTCGTCGCCGATATCGAGGTCTCGGCAGGTGAGGAGACGGTCGGCAAGATCAAGGATTCCGGGGGGGAAGCCACTTTCGTCAAAGTCGATGTGGGGGACGCGAATGAGGTCGAATCTCTCGTTGCCGAGACCGTTGGGGCCTATGGCCGGTTGGACTGCGCTGTGAACAATGCCGGAATCGGTGGTGAACTGGCTCGTGTCGCCGACTACACGATTGAAAGCTGGCATCGCGTCATGGCCGCGAATCTCACGGGCGTGTTCCTGTGTATGAAATTCGAGATCCCTCAGATGTTGAAGCAAGGGGGTGGAGCCATCGTGAATACCTCATCGATGGTGGGCGTAGTGGGCGATTCGGGAAGCTGCGCTTACGTTGCCAGCAAACATGGCGTCGTTGGGGTCACGAAAACGGCGGCATTGCAGTATGCCAGGGAAGGCATTCGCATCAACGCCATCTGCCCCGGAAATACGCAGACTGCCATATTCGACGACGTCAAAGAGACCATGCCGGAGGTCTACGAGAGGCTGCTGGGAGCCACGCCCATCGGCCGGCTGGCCCGGCCGACTGAAATCGCCAGCGCTGTGCTCTGGCTCTGCTCCGATGCGGCCTCTTACTGCACCGGGCACACCCTGGTTGTGGATGGTGGCTACACGGCGCAGTAGCCGCGCGCCTTGAGCGCCCCCGTGACACCCCGATGCAATGTCTGGGTCAATCGTTCTGGCGGGGCGAGGGCGTGGTGGTTCGTTAGGTGAATGGGATTGTACGGGCTGCGCCAAGCGGAGAAAAGAGCCTGCTCCGTCCACATGGAGCTGCAGGCCGAGTTCGACACGCTCTAAACTGATCAGATGGAGAGCCCGACCACGGGGGTCGGGC